>JAOUOM010000152.1 GCA_029880385.1 Cyclobacteriaceae bacterium
CGCGTCATCTCACCGGATATCGGGGGAGGATTTGGGGGCAAAGTACCGGTTTATCCCGGTTATGTTATCGCCATCGCTGCGTCGTTCCTTATCGGCAAGCCCGTAAAATGGATCGAAGACCGCAGTGAAAACCTGCAGGCAGATTCATTCGCAAGGGATTACCACATGGATTGTGAGTTGGCCGCCACCAAAGAAGGTAAGATTCAGGGTTTTCGTGTCAAAGTATTGGCCGACCATGGCTATACGGATGCCTCAGCCAATCCGTCCAAATTCCCTACCGGGATGTTTTCAATTTGTACAGGATCATACGACTACCAGCATGCATTTGCCGAACTGGATGCCGTATACACCAATAAACCCCCGGGGGGTGTGGCATACCGGTGTTCTTTCCGCGTGACGGAGGCTGTACATGCGATTGAACGTATGGTCGATCGGCTCGCATTTGAAATTAAAAAGGATTCGGCCCAGCTGCGTTTTGAGAATTTCATTCAGCCTGACCAGTTTCCATACAAATCCCCGCTGGGATGGGAATATGACAGTGGAAATTACCCCGCCGGCTTACAAAAAGCCATGGATATCCTTGGTTACGATGCCCTTCGCAAGGAGCAGGTAGAGAAAAAAGCCAACGGCGAACTCATGGGGATTGGGATTTGTACCTTTACGGAAATAGTAGGGGCCGGCCCTTCCAAGGATTTTGACATTCTGGGTATTAAAATGTTTGATTCGGCCGAAATCAGGGTACATCCTACCGGTAAGGCCATTGCACGCTTTGGGACAAAATCGCAGGGCCAGGGACATGAAACGACCTATGCGCAGATCATCGCAGAGGAGTTGGGGATTCCCGCTTCGCATATCGCCATCGAAGAAGGGGATACCGATACCGCCCCTTACGGACTTGGTACCTATGCGTCGCGCTCTACACCTACGGCAGGTGCCGCAGCAGCAATTGCTGCACGTAAATTGCGCGATAAGGCCAGGAAAATTGCTGCCTATCTGCTCGAAGTGAGCGAAGATGACCTGGAGTGGGAACCCGGAAAGTTTAGCGTAAAAGGAGCACCTGAAAAGAGTAAAACCATTCAGGAAATCGTATTTGCAGCATATACCAACCACCCGCAGGGAATGGAGGCTGGCTTTGAAGCCACCCATTATTACGATCCGCCAAACCTGACGTTCCCCAGCGGTGCGTATATTTGTGTGGTTGATATTGACCCCAAAACAGCGGCCATTCATGTACGGCGCTTTGTGGCGATTGATGATTGTGGAAATATCATTAACCCAATGATCGTCCAGGGACAAATCCATGGCGGGCTTACACAGGGGCTTGCACCTGCGATGTATGAAGAACTGATCTATGATGAGGACGGCAATATCCTGAACGGTACCTTTATGGACTACCTCGTGCCTACTGCCGTCGAATCTGTGAAGTGGGAAACGGACCATGTCATTACCCCTTCTCCCCATCACCCGATCGGTGCCAAAGGAGTGGCTGAATCGCCTACGGTGGGCGCACCGCCAGCCATTGCCAATGCAATCGTTGACGCAGTGTCACATTTGGGTATCACACACCTCGATATCCCCATTACACCGGCTAAGTTGTGGAAAGCAATGAAGGACGTAGGGGCTATCGAATAAACACATGCTAACAATCGTGCGTTTACTAGTTTATAGTGAGAAAAAGACTGGCCCTTGTTGGCCAGTCTTACTATTTATTATAACCGCAAATACCGGAATATCTGCTTTCGGAAGACGGGTCTTCTGATATGAAAATGCCCTGGTGTGCCATGATAATTCAGGGAGAAGAACAAAAATGGATTTAGAAAAATAAAGTATACACACATGAAAACATCGTTGGATAAAAGTTTTGAAGTAGCCAATACACCTGAAGTGGTTTGGGAGCACCTGGTAGATCCGTATAAGATCGTGGAGTGTGTTCCGGGTGTGAAACTGACCGAAAAAGTGAGCGAAACCGAATACAAAGGCGACGTGGGACTTAAACTCGGACCTGTAAATGCCGCATTTAATGGCGTAATTACCTATGATAAGGTAGATGCCGCTACCCGTGAAATGATACTGACAGGAAAAGGAGTGGACAAAAAAGGGAAAGGAAGTGCCGAAATGTCACTCACGATGAAAGTAGTGGCCATCGACAATGGTACCCGCGTAGATACCATCATGGATGTAAATGTAATGGGTGTTATTGCTCAATTTGGGTCCCGCCTGATTGCTGACGTTTCCGACCATATTTTCAAACAATTTGTCGACAATTTCAAGACCCTGTTGGCAGGACAACAAATCGATTCGTCCAAAAAAGAAGTAAATGCCGGATCCATGGCCGGAACCGTGGTGAAATCCATGGTGAAAAACCTGTTCAAAAAATAAACCAGGCACTAGTTTGACGGCAAAAGATGAAATAGCGGCCTTAGTCGTGGAGTTTGAAAAGTATGGGTATGTGCTGAGCGAAGAACTGGCCACCATACTTTTTTTAAATCAAAAACTGGAAAAACCCGTACTGCTGGAAGGCAATCCGGGGGTTGGCAAAACAGCCGTGGCCAAATGCCTCGCCAGCCATCACCAGACCGACCTCATCCGCCTCCAATGTTACGAAGGACTGGATGTAAATGCTGCCATCTATGAATGGAACTATCAAAAACAGCTTCTCAATATTAAAATAATGGAAAATGAAACAGACCGGCATGCTGTCTCCAGAGAAATCTTTGGCATGGAATTTCTCCTCCAGCGTCCCCTGCTTCAGTCCATTACCTCCCCAAAGCCCGTCGTACTCCTGATTGATGAAGTAGACAGGGCCGACGAAGAATTTGAAGCATTCCTGTTGGAAATCCTCTCCGATTTTCAAATCAGTATACCCGAAGTGGGAACTGTGGTAGCCCATCATAAGCCTTTCGTTATCCTTACCTCAAACCGGACCAGGGAATTAAGCGATGCGCTCAAACGAAGGTGCCTTTATCACTGGGTGGATTATCCGGATTTTAAAAAGGAAGTGCAAATATTGCTCAAGTCTCTGCCCGACCTGGACGAAAACCTGGCCCGACAGGTAGTATTGGTCGTCCAGGAACTCCGGGATATGAAACTCAATAAAAGCCCGGGGATCGCCGAATCGATCGATTGGGCACGTACCCTGCTTGCCCTCGACAGCCTGACCCTCGACAAACTTACGATGGAAAACAGCCTGGGTGCAGTACTGAAAAGCCAGGACGACATCCGGAAAGTAAAAACCGATCACCTGACACGACTGGCTGACCTGATCAACTAATGCGATGACTACCGACGCTGTTTCATCCCAACCTTCTCTGGCCCAAAATTCACGGGATGCCATTACCCGGTTTTTCAGGTTTGCCCGCCAGCATGGGTTGTCAGTCGGACTGGGAGAAACGGAAATGGCACTCGAAGCTGCACAACTTGGACTGATGGCCCGGCCCGATCATTTTAAATACATGCTCCGCTGTATCTGCTGTGGCACACAGGCCGACCTGCCGGTATTCGAGGAAATCTATTATTATTTCTGGACAGGCGAGCAGGAATATAAAAAAAGTAAAGTGACGGTACGTGACGACCGTACACCGGCTGAGGATGCGCGGGCTTCACTGATCCTGATGGGCACCAGCCAAAAGGGCAGGGGAAATGAAGAAAATCAGGAGGCCAAAAATATGTCGGGGGCCAATGGACTCGAAAAACTGCGTAAAACAGACCTGTGCCTGATAGCAGCCATCGATGAGCCTTATTTTGATGAACTGGCGCAAAAGCTGTGGCGTCAGATGAGCTACCGGATGAAACGCCGGATGAAAACAGGAAACAGAGGGGGTGCCATTGATTTTAACAAGACCATCCGAAAAAGTATTCCAAAAGGGGGATGGCCGGGGGAATTGGTACAAAAACAACGGAAAAAAGTAAAGAAACGCATCGTCATGCTGCTTGATGTAAGCGGATCCATGGACAAATACAGCTTTTACCTGCTCAAGTTTATCTGTGTCCTGCGTGCGTACTTTGAGAAAATTGAGGCCTTTACCTTTAGTACCGAATTACGTCACGTCACACCCTATCTGGAGGCTTACGAACTTCAAAAAGCCTTGCAGATCATCAGTAGCGAAGTGAAAAGCTGGTCGAGTGGCACCCGGATTGGCGATTGCCTGGCCGATTTCAATGCCAACTATGCCAAAGACACCCTGTCACGATCCAGTATCGTCATTGTACTGAGCGACGGGCTCGATACGGGTGATCCCGATGTGCTGGAAAATGCCATTAAAGGAATTAAATTGAAAACAAAACAATTGATTTGGCTCAACCCCCTCAAGGGAATGGAAGGGTATCAGCCGATTCAGCGCGGTATGAGCAGGGCACTTCCTTTTGTCGATGAATTCAGGTCTGCCCATACCCTGGATAGTTTACTGGAACTGGAAAATTTTTTATCTTATGTTTAACGAAATCAATGAGCAATTGCGTCAGTTTGCCCTTGAAGGTGAAACCGTGGCATTGGTACAGGTAGTCTGGCGACAGGCCCCCAGTTCGGGAAAACCCGGCGACAAGGCCATTATTACCGAAAATGGCTCACTCATCGGCTGGATCGGTGGGGGGTGCGTCAAGGGGATTGCCATACGCGAGGGCATCCGCGCCATTAAGCAACGTAAGTACCGCCTGGTCAAAATCGCGCCGGATAATGTCAATGACCAGACCGACGACCACCTGAAAATATATAGAATGACATGCCACAGCGGTGGCAGTATGGAATTATTTATTGAGCCCATTATGCCTAATCCTCACATCATCATCCTTGGGAAATCCAATATCGCCCGTGCCATTTCCAAACTTGCCAAAGCAGCTAATTTTCAGGTAAGCATTTTATCTAAAAATGCAGAAAAATCCATGTTTCCGACTGCCGACACCATCATCGACGGGGTGCACTTTGACCGGATAGTGGTAGGGTCCAATGCCTACGTCATTGTGGCTACCCAGGGCGAAGGAGATGAAGAATCTGTTAAAAACTCGATGCTTACGCCGGCCAGGTACGTTGGCTTCATTGCCAGTGCACGCAAATCCGAAAGCATTAAACAATACCTGACGGATTCGGGAGTCGATCCTGACCGGGTCAATCAACTGCGTACACCTGTCGGGCTCAATATCAATGCCCAGGTGCCTGAAGAAGTGGCCATCAGCATTCTCGCAGAGGTGATCCTGGAATTTAGGGGCGGCAGCCCCAGAACTATGACCGGTCGTGACGTGCAGGTAAAAGATGACTATTTCCTGAACCCGGTATGCAACCTCCCTATTTCAAAAGCCGATGCCAAGTATATCACCGAATATAAAAACCATACCCTGTACTTTTGCTGCGACGGTTGCAAAATATCCTTTGATAAGGATCCCGAAAAGTATATAGCCATAATGGATAAACAGGATGCCTGAAGCCCCAATCGCAGCAGTTGTGCTGGCTGCCGGCTTGTCCACCCGCATGGGGACACAAAAACTACTGGTTGAAACGGACAATATCCCGGTTGTCCGGCATACGGTCGGACATCTGGTGTCGTCAGACGTGGATACCATCGTGGTGGTGACCGGAAAAGACCAGGAAGAGGTCAGGGACGCCCTGGCCCCTTTTGGCAGTCGCATTACGTTTGTTCACAATCCACACTTTGCCAGCGGCATGACCTCCTCCATTCAGGCAGGTGTCCGTTCCGTGGCAACTCAGGATTCGGCCATTATGATTTGCCTGGGCGATATGCCCCACATTCCTTCGTCGGGGTATAATGACCTCATCCGCTTGTATCATCATGCCACCCTATCCGATCCATCGGCCATTGTTTACCCGTTAGTGGCAGGAAAAAAAGGAAACCCCGTGATTTTCTCACCTGCACACCGTGCCGCTATATTGGCGCATGTCGATCCTGAGGGATGCCGTGATCTTATCCGGCAGCAG
>JAOUOM010000153.1 GCA_029880385.1 Cyclobacteriaceae bacterium
GCCGAGCATCTTTGGGAGGTGAGCGAACAGCTGGTGGAGCCTTTTCGTTAGGTCAAAGCCGCCCTGTGGTAAATTCCTTCGGGATCAACCCTTTCACATCAAAAATGACAGGAACCGTTCCGGATAATGCTTTCCAGTCAAGCGACGAAAACCCATCATGTGATACGGCTAAAATTATAGCCGTATATTGGGTGAAATCCAGGTCATCAATGAGTTCAATGCCATACTCGATGCTAACCTCTTCCTTATTGGCATGTGGATCGTGGACATCTACCACCAGGTGGTAATCCTGAAGTTCATGAATAATGTCCACAACACGGGTATTGCGTACATCCGGACAATTTTCTTTGAATGTAATTCCCAATACCAGAACCCTGGTTTCCTGATTCAGCGTCTTTTTGGCAGCCAATAATTTCACAACACGTTGTCCGACAATGGCACCCATGTTGTCGTTTATTTTGCGTCCGGCCAGAATGACCTGTGGCTTATAGCCTACTGCTTCTGCCTTATAGGTGAGGTAATAGGGATCGACCCCAATACAATGCCCGCCAACCAGTCCGGGCGAAAAATTAAGAAAATTCCATTTTGTACCCGCAGCTTCAAGGACTTCCCTTGTGTCAATACCCAAGCGTTCGAAGATCAGCGAAAGCTCATTGACAAATGCAATGTTTATATCACGTTGTGCATTTTCTATGGCTTTTGCAGCTTCGGCTACTTTGAGTGAAGAGGCCAGAAAGGTACCGGCACGAATGATACTGGCATAAAAATCGTCGACGATTTTGGCAGCGGCGGGCGTACTGCCACTGGTCACTTTTCGGATACTGGTCAATCGATGCGTTTTATCCCCCGGATTAATGCGTTCAGGTGAATATCCGCAATAAAAGTCCGTATTAAATTTCAGTCCGCTTTTTTCTTCCAGAATGGGGACACATACTTCTTCCGTGCATCCGGGAAACACAGTGGATTCGTATACGACGATATCCCCTTTTTTCAATAGGCTCCCTAATAGGGTTGTGGCATTGATCAGCGGATTAAGGTCTGGTTTTTTATGTTCGTCCACCGGGGTAGGCACGGTGACGATATAAAAATTGCAGGATTTCAGGTCATGTATATCACTTGAAAACGTTAATTTTTTTGCTTGTACAAAATCAGTCTCTTCTGCTTCAAGCGTACGGTCATACCCGTCAATTAATTCCCTTACCCTGCCTTTGTTTATATCAAAACCTACGGTAGTGTGAATTTTGCCGCACTCAAGGGCAAGAGGGAGCCCCACATAACCCAGACCAACCACACCGATGTTTAGGGAGTGCATTTTAGCCGTTTATTTTCTTTTTAAAATACTCCAATGTAGGCTTCATTCCTTCTGCACGGGAATATTTTGGTTCCCAATTCAGGATTTCCTTTGCGCGTGTAGTGTCCGGTTTCCTTTGTTTGGGATCATCTGTAGGCAAAGGAAAATATTTGATTTTGGACGTGCTTCCCGTTAGTTTCAGAATTTCTTCCGCAAATTCATTGATGGTGATTTCCTGTGGGTTACCGATATTGACGGGATGGGGGTAGTCGCTCATCAGCAAGCGGTAAATTCCTTCGACCAAGTCATCAACATAGGTAAAAGAGCGTGTCTGGCTACCATCTCCAAAAGCGGTCAGGTCTTCACCCCTAAGTGCCTGTGAAATGAAGGCAGGGAGTACACGTCCGTCGTTTAGTCGCATGCGTGGGCCGAATGTGTTGAATATCCGTACAATGCGCGTTTCAAGTCCGTGAAACGTATGGTAGGCCATAGTCAGGGCTTCCTGAAAGCGTTTGGCTTCATCATATACACCACGAGGGCCGACCGGGTTTACATTTCCCCAATAATCCTCGGTTTGAGGGTGGACCAGCGGATCCCCATATACTTCGGAGGTAGACGCAACCAATATGCGGGCACCCTTGTCTTTGGCCAGTCCGAGACAGTTCAAGGTACCTAATGAACCCACTTTCATGGTTTGAATAGGCATTTTCAGGTATTCGATGGGGCTGGCAGGGGAAGCAAAATGGAGGATATAATCCAGCTTGCCGGGTATGTGGACGAATTTGGAAACATCATGATGGTGAAACTCAAAATTCTTTTCAGGCATCAGGTGAGCGATGTTTTCCATATCACCCGTTATCAGGTTGTCCATGGCAATGACATGATAACCTTCATTAAAAAACCTGTCACACAGATGGGATCCCAGGAATCCGGCACCGCCGGTAATCAATACTTTTTTCATTGTTAATTTATTCTTTTTCGCCCGATACTAAAGTATGTAAAGCCAAGTGCTTCCATTTGAGTCAGGTCATATAGATTTCTACCATCAAAGATGGCTTTATTTTTTAAGGCGGCTTCTAATTTGTCAAATTCCGGAGTTCGGAATACAGGCCACTCGGTCATGATCATGAGCGCATCTGCCTGTTCAACGGCATCATATTCGTCTTTGGCAAAATATACCTGGCTGCCAAACAAGGCTTCCACATTTTCCATGGCTTCCGGATCGTATGCCCGCACGTTTGCTCCTTTGTCCAGGAGCACCCGGATATTTTCAAGGGCGGGTGCCTCACGGATGTCATCCGTATAAGGCTTAAAGGCCAGTCCCCAGATCGCAATGGTTTTCCCTGCTATATTTCCATCAAAATACTCGATCATTGGGTTGATCATTTTTTGTTTTTGATGATGGTTTACTCCCATGACGGCATTGAGTATTTCAAAATCATAATTAACATCTGCGGCAGATTTGGCCAATGCCTGAACGTCTTTGGGGAAGCAACTTCCACCGTAGCCAATTCCCGCAAATAAAAACCGTCTCCCAATCCGGTCATCTGTACCGACTCCTTTTCGCACCATGTCCACATCCGCACCCAATAATTCGCACAGATTGGCAATTTCATTCATAAAAGTAATTTTGGTAGCCAGGAAGGAATTGGCAGCATATTTTGTTAATTCAGCCGAACGGATGTCCATGTTGATAATGGGATTTCCCTGGCGGACAAATGGGGCGTATAATTTACCCATTACCTGCTGGGCTCTTTCAGAAGCTGCCCCGATGACTACCCGGTCGGGTTTCATGAAATCCTCCACGGCAACCCCTTCACGCAAAAATTCCGGGTTAGAAACCACATCAAACTCAACCGTTGCGTTTTTCGCAATGGCTTCATGTACTTTTTCGGCTGTCCCCACCGGAACGGTGCTTTTGTCCACTATTACGGTGTATTCACTCAGGATTGGGCCCAGGTCGTTGGCTACCTTTAGTACATATTGTAAGTCAGCAGAACCATCTTCGCCCGGAGGCGTAGGCAATGCTAGAAAAATGATTTTTGCCCCTTTGATACCTTCAGCTAAATTGGTCGTAAAGTCGAGCCGCCCCTGACGTATATTTCGTTCAAACAATGGTTCCAGACCCGGTTCGTAGATTGTTACTTTTCCGCTTTGGAGTTTTTGGATTTTTGCTTCGTCAATGTCTACACAGGTTACATGATTGCCTGTTTCTGCAAAGCATGTGCCAGTGACCAGGCCTACATATCCGGTACCTACTACAGCAATTTTCATTTTGTTATTTTTAAGTGGCTTACTATCTTTTTATTGTCATTTATTTGACAAATGAGCCCAACAGTACATGAAATATCTGCAGGACCATGTAATTATAAAAACTTGTGATTTAAATCTTTCTGCGAAACTAGGGGAGTCTGAGTTAATTCCCAATCAATATTCAATTTAGGATCATCATAACGTATTCCTCCTTCCTGATCAGGTGTGTAAAAGTTGTCAACGGCATAGTGAAAAACCGTGTGATCCGCCAATGTATAATACCCATGGGCAAATCCACGGGGAATAAGTAAGAAAGTATCTGGCTGATCTATCACTATTTTGAAATGCGCCAAATAGGTAGGGCTTTCTTTACGACAATCAACTACTACGTCCATTACAGAGCCGGAAATTACACCCACAAATTTGGCTTGAGCGTACTCATTTTTTTGAAAATGCAAACCCCTCAGTACGTTTTGTTCGGACTTGGCAAAATTGATTTGCTTTACCTCAAATGAAATTCCGGCTTCCTGAAAAGCTTGTTTGTGGTAGGATTCCATAAAGAATCCCCGATCGTCCCCAAACTTTTTTGCATGTATGACCACACATCCCGCTAATGGGGTTTTAACTATTTCCATTCCTTTAATTTCAATAAATATTCACCATAGCCACTTTTTTCGAGGGGTCGGGCCAAAGCCACTAATTTTTCATGGCTGATGTACCCCATTTTGAAGGCGACTTCTTCAATACATCCTATTTTTAATCCCTGTCTCGTTTCAATGGCATGTACAAATTGCCCGGCTTCCAGCAGGGAAGTAACCGTACCTGTATCCAGCCAGGCTGTGCCACGGTCAAGTACCTGCACACGTAACCTGCCCTGTTTCAGGTATTGGTTGTTTATTTCGGTTATTTCCAGTTCACCGCGACTACTCGGACGGATATTTTTAGCAATGTCAACTACCTGATTGTCATAAAAATATAAGCCAGGAACTGCAAAATTCGATTTGGGTTGAGCTGGCTTTTCTTCTATGGAAAGCACTTTTTTGTTTTCGTCAAATTCAACCACACCGTAACGTTCCGGATCATTGACATGATAGGCAAATACGATGCCTCCTTCTGGCTGGGAGCAGGTTTGTAGTTTTTTTGATAAGCCGGAGGCATAAAAAATATTGTCGCCCAGCACAAGCGAGACACTATCATTTCCGATAAATTTTTCGCCAATCAAAAATGCCTGGGCAAGTCCTTCCGGCTTTTCCTGTACTTCATAGGAAAATGAACAGCCCAGTGCTTCCCCATTTCCCAGCAACTCTTTAAAAACAGGTAAATCCCTGGGTGTTGAAATGATCAGGATATCCCGAATCCCAGCCAGCATCAGCACAGAAAGCGGGTAATAGATCATGGGCTTGTCATAGACGGGCAGTATTTGTTTGCTTACGGCCAGTGTCAGGGGATGCAGGCGTGTGCCGGAACCCCCGGCCAGTACGATTCCTTTCATGATTGATAGTATTCGTTGAAATAATCCTGATAATTTCCCGAAGTTACGTTTTCCAGCCAACTCTCGTTTGCCAGGTACCAGGCTACTGTTTTGCGTAACCCTTCTTCAAACTGGAGAGATGGAGACCAGCCTAATTCCTGTGTGATTTTTGTTGCGTCGATTGCGTATCGGGCATCATGTCCTTTACGGTCCGTCACATAAGTGATCAGCTTTTGTGACGAGCCCTTTTTATGCCCCAGCTCTTCATCCATTATGGTACATAAAAGATGGATCAGGTCTATGTTTTTCCATTCATTTATCCCTCCGATATTATAGGTTTCACCGGATTTTCCTTTATGAAAAACCTGATCGATGGCCGATGCATGGTCTTCTACATACAGCCAATCCCGAATATTTTCACCTGTGCCATAGACGGGGATGCTTTTTCCCTGTTTGATGTTGTTGATGGCGAGCGGGATAAGTTTTTCAGGAAACTGATTTGGGCCATAATTATTTGAGCAGTTGCTGATCACAATGGGCAAGCCATAGGTATTGTGGTAGGCCCTGACAAAGTGATCGGATGATGCCTTTGAGGCTGAATAGGGGGATCGGGGATCGTATGGGGTGTATTCGGTGAACAGTCCATCGTCGTGCAGCGATCCGTAAACTTCATCGGTGGAAATATGGTAAAATAATTTTCCATCTGGCTGATGCCAGTATTTTTTAGCAGCATTAAGCAGGTTAACGGTACCGATTACATTGGTTTCCACAAAAGCCAGCGGGTTTCGAATAGACCGGTCGACATGTGATTCAGCGGCCAGGTGAATGATCCCATCGATGGAATGCGACTCAAAAAGTAACTCAAGGTCACCGGGCTGGTTAATATCACCCTTTACA
>JAOUOM010000154.1 GCA_029880385.1 Cyclobacteriaceae bacterium
TAGGGGCTCCCCTGCCGCACCGGTACCAAATCAAGGGTCTCATAGGGGCCACCGACCCACCGTGCTGACAGGTGCGAAGTGGCCTTTTGGATATTGCCCATCAGGCCTTCCACATTGCGAAAGACATGATGATTAATTTTTTGTAAAAAATAAACAGCCTGATCGGTCTGTACCTTATAGGATTGATGGATATGACCGGAGGGAACGACCTCCATACTCACAGGCAAGCCGGCAATACGAAATTCCCGAACCACTTCTTCCGGTACCATTATTTCTGCCACAGGTTATCAGGATATCGTTTATTTTGATGTAGTTCATTAAACTGACTGGCTACCCACGGCTTGTCTTCCGCATAGGTCACACCAAACCATATTTCGTTTGTCGGGATCAGGGGGGCTTTTACACCGGACTTTACCCATGTATTGAGTACGGAAGGAATGTAGTATTCGGCTTTTGGGTTTTTTAATGCTGACTGGTAAATCGCGTCAAACCCATTTGCAATTTCATCAAACACATGGGGTGTAAATCCCATCAGGTTCATGGAAACGATCGTTTTTGGCTCCAAACGTGTCCGCTGGCCCTCCTCTTCAAAGTAAATCCCCTCATTGTCACGTGCGATCTGAGTTCGCTCCGTCACTCCCGTCAGAAACCCCTGGCTATCTGATTCACATATACCCCGTGAAACCGATCCTGAATCGGTAATCGTTTTATCGAGTTCATAGCCAATCAGGCATGCCCCCGGCTGATCTGCGGAAAGGGTACTGAGGTAATCAAAGGCTGCTTTTAACGATCCATACCCATAAAAATCATCTGCATTGACAATGGCAAAAGGCTCCTTGACCACTTCCCGTGTCATCCAGACCGCATGTGCCGTACCCCAGGGCTTCGTACGCCCTTCCGGTACGCTATATCCATCGGGTATTGCATCCAACTCCTGAAAAACAAGATGAAACTCTGCCTTTCCTTCCCACTTTGATAAAATAACTTCACGGAAATCCGCCTCAATATCGCGACGGATGATAAAGATAATTTTTTCATATCCCGCACGAAGTGCATCATACAGGGTGTAATCAATGATGCGTTCCCCACTTGGTCCGAAAGAATCCAATTGTTTTATTCCACCATAACGACTGCCCATGCCGGCCGCCAGCAATACCAAAGAAGGTTTCATCGTACAAAGAATTGATAAGGGGGCAAAGATATTCATTTGGCTACCACATGTAAATGGAAAAGACATCATTTTCGCCCATATGTCGCAAAAACAAAAAGCCCGGCTTCCACCAGGCTTTTGCTCTATTCAAGGGTTGATTAATAACCCCATGCTTTCATCTGAACCAGATTATCGCGCATGCAATCGATCGGTGCTTTGCCCTGATACGATTCCTGCTCGATGATAAAGTGCCGGGTTCCTCCGAGTTTTTTGGCTGCATCGATTACTTCTTTTACGCCAATCAGGCCTGTTCCCAGTATCGTGCTTTCATACGGTTCTTCCCTGCCTTCGCTTTTCACCTCATCCTTTACATGCAGCGACTCAAAACGGCCGGGGTATTTGCCCAAAATATCCATCGCCCTGGCTCCGGCATTGTACATATTCCCAATGTCCAGCTGCTGTGCGACCAGGTCTGCCTCGGTTTGTTGCATGATGAGGTCAAAAATAGTGGTGCCATCAAGTTTTTCACTAAACTCAAAGGCATGATTATGATACCCAAAGCGTACGCCGGCACTTTTGCACAGCTCCCCACAACGATTAAAAACTTCCATAAACCCTTTCAGTTTATCTGCATCTGTCCGGAGACTTTCGTCCAGCCAGGGACTGATCACAAATTCCTGACCTGCGATGGCTGCATCGTCGAGGGTCTTTTTCCATTCGTCAGAAAAATCACCAGCGGTGGCATCCCAGTGTTGGCGTCCCAGTACGGAATGTCCGCTCGGCATACGCATGCCAAGATCAACTAATATTTTTCGAAACTCTGAAGGTGCATATCCATAGAATTTTCCATCCCGATAGCCGGCATGTTCCACATATTGATATCCCATTTCAGCTAATTGCCTGAGGCTGCTCAGCGGGTCTTTTGCCATGTCTTCCCGAATGGAATACAATTGCAGGCCAGTCAGGCCTTTCTTCTTAAATGCAAAAAGGTCGCGGGGCATAAGGGTTGCCCCGGCCAGTGCCCAAGCACCGGTTTTTAAAAATGATCGTCTAGATGTATCCATAATACTAAAATTTTATCTGTTTAGCAGTTTGACTGCCTGCTTCAAATATACACCCCGGTTCATGACCGGACAATGATTACTTGATGAACAGGAAAATGAAAAAGAGTTGCCACCTTATCCCATGATCAATGGGATATGAACCGGGTCTTACCCTCCTGATGCCGGTTGATACGCCATATTTTTTATTGCCTTCCAAATAAAGTAAATTTGGGTTCTGTAGTAATTACGTATACATTTTTTTGCCTTTTTTATTGGAAACGAAGGTTTACCTAAAACTAAAACTCATATGAAAAACCTACGAATCATCTGCCTGATTGTGCTTGGTTGGGGAATTTCCACATCCCTTTTTGCACAGGAAAACCTGACCGACAAGCTAAAACTGATGAGTGATAATGACCTGTTGGTGATCCGAAAGCCTATCTACGAATACCTGTACACATGGAATCATAGTTCCCCGTTATTGGATGTGGCAAAAAATGAACTAAATGCAAAAATCAAAGAGAACCGCCAAAAAGGAAAAGATCCCTATAAGGGTACCGAACGGCTAAAAGAAGCCTATGAGGAAGTCGTGACAGCGGATGGTGAACAACGATCTTTTATTGCCCAAACCTACGCCCTTCCCATGCTGATGGAGTTGCGTGAAAAAGGGGTTGACCTGGAACCTTCTGACATCTATACCGCCCAATATGTCATTAAATATGCTCTGGGAGTTCCCCGGTTTAACCGCGGTGAACTGGACATTGACAACCTGGATCAGATGGAAAAGGAAATCAATGAGCTCATCCGTACCTATCCAAATAATTACGCTGAAAAACTTGAAGGGGAAGGCGGCATTATCAACATATTCAGAACCAATGCCCTCTCCTATTACAATGTTTTTGTCGAAATGAACCGGGCTGCCTATCTGAAAGAAACCGAAGGCTATGCCGGCAACTCCGGGGGTGGCAAAAACCTAAACCAGATGAATTGTGGGGAGAAAGCCGAATACCTGAGAAAAGCAGGTATTATCAATTATTAACCCCTTTTTTGATGGGACAAAAGGCCTTTCTTTTCACAAGGAAAGGCTTTTTTATTCCTGTACAGTAGAGAGCATACCCGAGAGGTACTTAAGTTCTATCTCTGCCAGCTTGGCATTCAGCTGTGCCTGCAAAAAACGCACCTGGGCATTCACCGCATTGATCTGAGCCTGCCGTAGTTGCAACGCATCCGATACACCCAGCCTAAAACGCTCCAGTGCAATATCCGAATTTTCGGTAGCCACATCCAGATTTTGCAACTCCAGTGCAGCCAGTGACAGGTTGTTTTGGTATGACGTATAGGTTGTCAACAGGCTGGTCTCTATTATTGATTCTACCTCCTGTTCCTGAATCAGGCTGTTTTCCAGTTGTATCCGCGCATTTTCCACCTGCCGGTTGAGGTTGAAACCATCAAAAATATTGACTCGGGCCGAAAGGCCATAGGCCAAATCACTTGTACGATTGCTCAACAAAAATCCCGCCTGGCTATTCAGGTTGGATTTACCATAACCAAGGTTAAAATCCACTACCGGCCATCTCGACCGGTTCAATTCCCTCAACTGGTTTTGTACGACTTCCTGGTTTATTTGCCTGGCCCGGAGCATTGGGTTTTGACTATAGGCCATATCCAGCAGTTCGCCCACCAGGAGGGTGGAGTCCGGCTGGACTTCATATACAGCCTGAAAATCAAACGGACCAACGCCCATCAAACGGATCAATTCCAGCTTACGGGCCGCAAGCAGCTCATTTTGCTGTACCAGCAACGACTGATCGGCATTATAATCAACACGTGCCTGAAGCAGGGAAAGCTTGGATTCCTTACCCAACAGATATTTCTCCTCCACGATACGGATACGGTCTGCTGAAAACGCCAGGTTGGACTCAAATAACTGCAATCGTTCCTGCTCAAATGCCAACTGATAATAAACGGACATTACGTTGCGCAGCGTATTATCGACCTGCACCTTCATTTGATAAAAATCAAAAAGTGCCTGATCTTCCAGCCTGTTTTTGGTGGCAAACATACGGGTGCCGTCAAACAGGGTCCAAACCAACCCGATGCTGGCACCGGAAGCCTTACGCTGTGCCCCATCCCTTGACTGAGTGCTCCCGGATGCAAAAACCTGATCGGTATTTTGAAGGTTTCTTTGCAGGTTTGCATTTGCACTGACCACCGGCAGAAAACCGGCATTCCCAAGGGTATTATTGTTTTGTGAAATATCGGCATTATTTCGGGCCAGGAGTACCTGAAAATTATTTTCCATGGCCAGCCCGATGGCCTCGTTCAATTCGAGAACCGAAGCCTCCTGAGCACGGGAGACAAAAAAACCAGCAAAAACAAGGGTAAAATATAGGATAGTACGCTTCATTAAAATCGGGCTAATCGTTTTCCTTTTCCTGACAAATAAATATAAATAGCTGGTATAACAAACAACGTCAGAAATGTTGCCAGCATCATACCGCCAATCACAGCCACGCCCATCGACACCCGGCTTTCCGACCCTGCCCCCAATGCCAGGGCAATGGGCAGAATACCCAGAATGGTAGACAGTGAGGTCATGAGGATGGGCCGGAAACGGGCTTTGGCTGCGCCCAGAATGGCCTCTTCCATTCCCATTCCCTGTGCCTTGCGCTGATTGGCAAATTCCACAATCAAAATACCATTTTTCGTTACCAGTCCGATCAGCATAATCATGCCGATTTGCGAAAAAATATTGACCGTTTCACTAAAATACCAAAGGCTAAACAAGGCACCTGATAAGGCCAATGGTACGGTAAACATTATGATCAACGGATCACGGAAACTCTCAAACTGGGCGGCCAGCACCAGGTAGATAAGGATGAGTGCCAAAGCAAAAGCAAAATACAAATTGCCCGAACTTTCTTTGAATTCCCGCGAAGATCCGGACAATGCAGTCTGGAAGGTATCATCCAGTACTGCTTGTGCAATCCGATCCATTTCGGCCAGTCCGTCACCCATCGTATAGCCAGGTGCCAGGCTGGCCGAAATCGTAGTGGAAGCAAACCGGTTGTATCGGTACAACTGTGGCGGAGTAGACTGCTCACGGAGACTGACCAGGTTATCCAGTTGGGTCAGGTCATTGTTTCGCGTGCGCACATAAATCGACTGGAGATCGAGGGGTTCGTTCCTATCTTCCCGCTCTACCTGCCCGATCACCTGATATTGCTTTCCATTCATAATAAAATACCCAAAGCGTGAACCACTCAATGTCAGCTGCAATGTTTGGGCAATGTCGCGAACCGATACATCCAGGCTGGTGGCCTTTTCCCGGTCGATGGTCACTTCTATTTCCGGCTTTGTAAATTTCAGATCCACGTTTACAAAATCAAATACCGGGCTTTGCTGTGCCGATTGTACAAAGACAGGCAGTATTTCCTTGAGTTTGTCGAGGTTTTGTCCCTGTATCACAAAACTGACCGGAAGTCCCGCACGACGGCTGCCAATGGTTTGGGGCTCGGTAATAAACGACCGTGCCTGGGTGTTTTGGGCGATTAAGGGTTTGATGACCCTGACAATTTCCTGTTGCGACCTTGTTCGGTTTTCCACATCCGAAAGGTTGACCGAAATAAACGCCGAATTTACAGAGCCCGAACCCCCAAAACCTGGCGAAGTAACCGTCACAATTGATTCTGCTTCCGGTATGTTCGTTTGGACGAG
>JAOUOM010000155.1 GCA_029880385.1 Cyclobacteriaceae bacterium
GACTGTAGCTGACAATATCATTGATAAAGAATTGTTATTGGAAATAATTACTTCAATTGTTCACGAACCCGATTATAATGAGGAACTTAAGCTGAAAATAGTCCATGCATTGATACAGGTAAACCCTGAAATCGAACCATTGACTATTGGTGTAGATTTTTATAAAGATTTATTCTAAGATATGAACGAAGCAGAAACAAGAGCAGAACGCATAGACCCCAAGTTAAAGGCTTGTGGTTGGGGCATTGTGGAAGGCTCTAAAGTCCTTCGTGAATACAACATTACAGCGGGTAAAATTCAAACAGGCGGTGGCAGAGGTAAAAGAGAAATTGCCGATTATGTGTTGGTTTACAAAGGCATCAAACTCGCCATTGTAGAAGCCAAGAGCGACGAACTGAACGTGGGTGAGGGCGTCATGCAGGCCAAGAAATATGCAGAGAAGCTAAAACTAGAAACCACCTACAGCACCAACGGAAATTCTATTTACCAAATCTGCATGAAGACCGGCGAAGAAGGGTTGGTCACAGATTTTCTAAGCCCTGAACAGCTTTGGGAAAAAACATTCCCGAAAAACCCGGACACTCAGCTTGCCGAAGTGTGGAGAGAAAAATTTGCCAATGTGCCGTTTGAAGACAAAAGCGGAAGCTGGCAATTGCGTTATTACCAGGAAATAGCCGTTCAGCGAACCGTGGAGGCCATTGCACAGGGCAAAGACAGGATCCTCCTCACGTTGGCCACAGGTACGGGCAAAACGGCCATTGCCTTTCAGATCGCCTGGAAACTTTTCCAGACCCGTTGGAACCTGTCTTCGACAGACGCAGACTACGTTTCAAGAAGACCGAGAATTTTATTTTTAGCTGACAGAAACATTTTAGCAGATCAAGCCTATAATTCATTTTCAGCATTTCCCGAAGATGCGTTGGTAAGGATAAAGCCCAATGAGATACGGAAAAGCGGCAAAGTGCCTACAAACGGCAGTATTTTCTTTACCATCTTCCAGACCTTTATGAGCGGGGGTTCGACAGGATCACCCACCTCTCTCGAAGAACAAACTGAAGTTGATTTTCCGGAAATTGAGGTCAGGGAGCAGGCATACGGCTATATGTATATCCTGCAATGTGCTGATGGGAGTTTTTATACAGGTAGTACAAAAGAACTTGCACGTCGAATTGAACAACATAAAAAAGGTGAAGGAGCAAATTTTACGGCAAATAATTTACCTGTTAAGTTGGTCTTTTATGAAGCTTTCGACAGAATTGATGAAGCATTTGCAAGAGAAAAGCAAATTCAAAAGTGGAGTAGAGCAAAGAAAATTGCTCTAATTCAAGGTGATATTGAAAAGCTAAAACAACTTTCCAAAAATAAATCGGATCAATTGGTGCCTGAGCTTGTCGAAGGCACACCCTACTTTGGGGAATATCCGCCCGACTATTTTGATTTTATCATCATTGACGAATGCCACCGTGGTGGAGCCAATGACGAAAGCAATTGGCGGGGCATCATGGAATATTTCAGTCCGGCGGTGCAATTGGGCCTGACTGCCACCCCCAAACGAAAGGACAATGTGGACACTTACAAATATTTTGGTGAGCCAGTTTACATCTATTCGCTGAAAGAAGGGATCAATGACGGTTTCCTTACGCCCTTCAAGGTAAAACGGATCAAAACCACGCTGGACGATTACCGCTACACGTCAGACGATACCGTAGTGGAAGGCGAAATCGAAGAAGGCAGACTCTACGAAGAAAAGGACTTTAACCGCTCCATTGAGATCGTAGAGCGGGAAGCTAAGCGGGTAAACATCTTTTTGGATGAAGCCAACCAGAAGGAGAAGGCCATTATATTCTGTGCCAACCAGGCCCATGCGGCATTGATCAGGGATTTGGTCAATCAAAATGCCAAAAGCAAAGACCCGTTTTATTGTGTCCGTGTGACGGCCAATGACGGGGAGGAGGGCGAAAGGCTGTTGCGGGAATTTCAGGACAATGAAAAGACCATCCCGACCATCCTGACCACCTCGCAGAAACTTTCGACCGGCGTAGATGCCCGTAACATCCGCAACATCGTATTGCTTCGTCCGGTCAATTCAATGATTGAGTTTAAACAGATCGTTGGTCGTGGCACAAGATTATTTGACGGCAAAGAGTTTTTTACCATTTACGACTTTGTAGATGCCTACAAACATTTCTCAGACCCTGAATGGGACGGTGAACCAATAGAAGAAGACCCCTGTGCCAAATGCGGGCAAAATCCATGTGAATGCGTGTACGAACCCCCAGCACCATGCTCTGTTTGTGGGGAAAGACCCTGCATTTGCGAAAAAGAACCCCCACAGCCATGCCAGAAATGCGGACAGGTTCCCTGTGTATGCAGGAAGAAAGTCAAAGTCAAAGTCAAACTAAAAAACGGCAAGGAACGGGAAATCCAACACATGATTTCCACTTCCTTTTGGAGTGCCGATGGCAAGCCGATTTCAGCCAAAGAGTTTTTAAATAACCTGTTTGGCGAATTGCCCAGACTCTTCAAAGACGAAGACGAATTGCGAAAGCTATGGAGCAATCCGCTCACCCGAAAAACGTTATTGGAAAAACTAGAGGAAGCAGGCTTTCCAAAGGACGATTTGCTGACCTTGCAAAATCTGGTTGATATGGAAAAAAGTGATCTGTTCGACGTGCTGGAATATGTCTTCAATGGTGATTACATAGCCATGACCAGGGAAGCCAGGGCCAAAGCAGCCGAAGCGACAATATTTGCCTTACTCAATGACAAACAGAAAGAATTTATTTCATTCGTATTGAGCAAATACATTGAAACAGGAGTTGACGAACTCGACCAGGAGAAACTCCCAATCTTGCTGACAAACAAGTATCAATCATTAGAAGATGCGAAAGAAGTTTTAGGAGACGTGGCAAACATAAGCAGACTGTTCATCGAATTTCAGGAACATCTTTACAAACAAAAAGCAGCGTAATAACAGAACAACCATACACAAAAAGCCAGCACTCAACAGTCACACACCATACCTATCCGTCCACGCCTATGTTATTTCATTGCTTATGTAGCATGAGAATAAGCAGTCATACAAAAGCCTATCCACGGTGCTTACACCGGCTGGTTGTGAAGAGTATCTTTACAATGGATCGAAACCCACAAGTGGCAAACTGGCAGCAGCTGCTATAAGCATAGTCGCTAGTCTTGTCGGATAAAAGACATGGTCATGTTATGATCCAATGGTCACAACTCCGCCCATTATCCAAGCCAGATAAGCAAACACAGACTATACCCCAGCCACAGATGCCTTCGGTCACCCCAATTATTACCCCCTAACAACCCCCTATCAACCCCCGATTGTGAGGAAATCCGGCGGGTCATGCGGGAAGGTTACTTTATATGCCGTGATAAATTAATTTATGTGCCGTAATAAAATCATTTATATGCCGTGATAAAATCATTTATCTCCTGTGAAAAAAGTGACCGTGTCCTGAGAAAAAATAGCGTAGCGTACACAACCGATTTACCGGCAGCCATGTATTTACCCCCTACATACGGGCTTTACACAACGTGTCACGTTGTTTTATACGGTTCGTCACCCGATAGTTACGTATTGTCACACAAAACCCAAGCACATTATCAGTAAAGTATAAAGCCGTCTTCAGGCAGCACCCCGGAGTGGGTGGAGCAGGCGAAAAAAAGTACTATGCCTCCATCGTGCGAGGTGAAAAAGGTACTGTTGGGCGTAACGTTCGAAAAGATTCCAACCTGGCCCGGGCTGAAGATGTGCCTTGGGTAATTGTTTCAGCAGAACCCACTGACACCATTCAGGCATTTAGGGCAACCTATTTTGAGCTGACCAATTCACATGTCGTATTTGGTATATCTCAATACCTGCTAACTGGCTCCGTACTTTCCAAAATACGCCGTATTTGAAAGCCAGGCACAACAGCCCCCTTCAGGAGCCGGGGGTAGAATGTTGTGCTTCGATACGATCGGCCCGCGCAGGGTTAAATGCCAGGCACAACTGCCCCCCTTCAGGAGCCAGGGGTAGAATATTGTGCTAAGATACGATCGGCCCGCGCAGGGTTGAATGCCAGGCACAACTAGCTAACCCCCTCCGCCATGCCCCGCGGAACATGTCGAAGAGCTGGATATTTTTTACTTTATTCTAATGCCAAATCGAACCGGGATTAAGAATGCCTGCTGGGTCAATAAAAGCCCCGAAGTAAAGTAGGCACTATAGCTACCCGTGAACTTGAAGCTTAGTCCCCCACTTAAATCAAACAGCACACTTTGTTTTCCATTTTCGTACTGATTCCAAATATGATTTGAGCCAAGTTTAAGATTAATCAAGGGAGTTAGTCGTGTCTTCAGTGGTAAATATTGAATGTCGCCAAAAATAGAGTACCCATTTATGCCTTCGAAATTTACGTAACCAACCCCTAGACCAGTACGTAATTTGTCCTTTATTGATATCCCGTTTATTACGTCAAATGAAAAACCGTTTTGATTTTCATTAAGATTGTAGCCTTTCCAGTTTGGCCCGGGTTCAACGTCAATTGTGGTATTCTGAAATCTTAGCGTTCCAATTTCAGCCCGCAGATTGTATTTTATTTGCCCACTTGAGTAATGTGCAAAATGGATGAAAAGAGTAAAAATTACAAACAGTCTCATTGGATTTATTTCAAGGCGAGTCGTAAGTAAAATTATAAACTTTTTTGTCATTCAGGCCACTGTCCTTGGAGTCGCTCAATTATTCCCAACATCCCAATAAAGTGCCTAATCACGTTATCCTACTTCTATCCTTTTTTTAACCCATTCATTTTCAATAACAAAACCGTTTGCATACGGATAAACGCCATTCTAGTGCGGCAGCTATTTCCGTGCTTTACCATCATTCCCTGCGGGTAAACACATCTACCCAATCCACCACGGCGAACGTGACAAAATAGAGTCGGCTCTGAGCTCCGTGATCCTGTACTTTTCACTCATACCCTTTACGCTATAAAACAGAAGGATTCTTTCCGATAACGACTCGTCATATATGTATAGCACAGGATGCTAAGGGAGAAATTTTATCCGGTGGTAAACTGCGCAAGAGCCTGTAAAATAGCCCTGACAGCAGCGGCATCCTTTTCCCTGCGGGCATTGTGCGCTGGCGGGAAAAGATATAGCGGATGGCAGGACAACAGCGACCAGGGGGCGAGCCTGTTGCGCTCCGAAAAAAAACCGCAGGAGGTCCTCCCCCCTGCGGCTGATATCGGCTGACGATGAACTGTCAGGTGCCATTGAACGTGATCATGACCATGGCCACAATGGCAAGGATGGCAATGGAAACGACAATGTCTACCCAATTGTAACTGTTTTTGGTTTTGGCTTTTTCCTCATCGGAGATGGTGCCAAAGGTGAGGCCCGCCAGTTGTGCTTCGTCCTGCGGGGCTGTGGCAAAACTCACAACCACGGCCAAAACCACGCAAAACAGGAAGAAATAGGCACCAAACGTGAGGAAGTTGATCGTGGCCAATGTGTGCAGGAAGCTGCCCGCAGCCAGCCGGGTCTGGATGATTTCGAGAAAAATCCGCAGCATACCGATGCCAAAACCGGTCACCAGCGTGGCATAGGCTCCATGGGCATTGATGCGCTTGTAAAATATACCCAGCAGGAATACGGCGGCAATGGGGGCCGCAATGTATGCCTGGATTTTCTGGAGGTATTCGTACAATACACCGGAGATATTGGCCATAATGGGTATCCAGAGGATGCCCAGGACAACGGCAATGACAGTGGCTATACGGCCTACTTTGACCAGCCTGATCTCAGGGGTATGGGGGCGAAGTTTTTTGTAGATATCGACGGTAAACAAGGTAGAGCAGGAATTGAATACCGAGGCCAGGGA
>JAOUOM010000156.1 GCA_029880385.1 Cyclobacteriaceae bacterium
TATCAACGGAATATTAGCCCGACAAACCAATTCGGCAGCCCTCTATGACTTTCCGACAGGAAAAACAAGTTATCGGCGCGTCGGGATTACGCCGACCACTGCTGTAGGTTCTACCTATAGGGTAGAAGCCTTTGAATCGGCATATACCAACCTTGATACCACCGGTACCGGCCTCAATAACATCAGTAAACTTGAATATTGGGACATACAGCGTACTGCGGGTACCGACCCGGCCCAAGTCCGCTTGTATTGGAACACACAAGCCGCAAGCGGCATTACCCTCGCCTCCGACCTTAGCGTGGTACACTTTACAGGTGCTGCCTGGGTAAATATGGGAAATGGTGCCAATAGTGGCGACATTGACCCTGGTTTCGTGGAATCGGCCACCGCAACGACCACCTTTAGCCCCTTCACCTTTGGGTCGTTAACCGCAGGACCAAACCCATTGCCGGTAGAGCTGGTTTTCTTTAGCGGTAAATTAAAAAATAACGTGGTCACGTTGGAATGGGCAACTGCACAGGAAATCAACAACGACTACTTTGAAATCCAGCGATCAATAGACGGCCTGTCATTTGAAGCCATCGGAAATGTCGCCGGACATGGCAACGCCAGTGACAGAAATGACTACAGCTTTACAGACGAAAACCCCTTTTCCGGACTTTCCTATTACCGGCTGAAGCAGGTGGATTTTGATGGGAAAAATGAACTGCTTTCTGTTATTTCCATCGTCAATAAATCAGACAAGGCCTTTGATGTAAAAGCCTCACCAAACCCGGCAAGCGGCAACCAAATCCAATTGAGGATCGATGGACTTCCATCAAATGCCATTTTGGAAGTACATCTCTATGACCTTTCTGGCAAGTCATATGTCTACCAGACATTTGTAACAAAAAACCCGGGCAACCAAGTCCTGCAGATCGAACGCATGGATGACATGGCCCCGGGTATCTATTTTGCATCTGTTCAATATGCAGGAAACATCCGTCAGGTAAAAATCATACTGGAATAACGCAGGTCAATACAATTGGTACGCCTGTGAAAAAATGGCCGTTCCTGCCTGGACTATTTCCAGCTTAAACTCATAGGTGTCGAACTGTGTCAGATCAAATAATCTGGTATAATTCCCCTCTCCGGGCTCCCAAAACTGGTAATCCAACTGATTTCCTTTTTTATCATAAAAAAAGATATTCATTGGCTGTTTGTTGTAGGGCTTTACGTTGATTTCCATGCTAAAATCCGTTACGACCACACTGATAGACTGTTTTAGCAATTGTTTCTCAGAAAACAGGTCGAACTCTTCCAGATAGGTTATCCTGCCATATTTCAGTCTCCACTGATAAGTACCCTCGGCCATGGATTTCAAACTGTAGGTCTTTATAAAGGCCTTGCCATCAACTTTCTCGTCCAAAATCACATTGTTGGCTTCGTTGATAAGGGAAATCTGAACGCTGTATTCTTTGGGCGAACTATACAGGATTTTATATTCCCTGCTCACCTCGTCCCCGGTGATTCGAACAATCGGGACATCCTGTGCAACGGCCTGAATGGCAACAAACACAATAAATACAAAAAATAAATTTTTCATAGCTGTATAATTTTCATGATTCTGCTCTAAAATTATATTTTACCCCATTATGATCCCATTTTCTTCATGAAAATGTTGGCACTATTCTTTCGCTGGTAAAAATGACCCGTAATCGCTTATGATATCCCTATTGAAAGGAACGGAACCAAATGAATTGCCCCAGCCTTCTGCTCCAAATACAAAATGCCCAATCCCTCACAAACAAATAGAGACATAATAATATAAAGTATGAAAATAGCTTAATAGCTGATTTTTAAGGCTAAATCCATTCGCTGATCCTTTGGTAATTTTCCTGTCACGGGTAATCCCACATATAGATACAGGTAATTTAACTGAAAACCGAGCCATTCATTTACCCTGAAGTCAATCTTGGAACTTGACCCGATGAGGTAATTTTTTCTACGCTCAAAATCAAGTTCCAAATCAAATTTGGAACTGAATGCAATGTTTTTCGCCAATGGGAAATTGGTCATAAACCCTACCAATGCAAAATGATGGATTCCTTCATTATAGTCACCGGTCAACTTGCCCGTCAACGAACTTTCCCTGACCTGATACCCCGTCCGTGTGGAAAAGTTTGCCTTGTCGGATGTAAAAAAAGAATGGAGGTAGCCAACACCTGCCTTCCACTGCTCATCAAAACCTCTGTACACATTTCGGTAAAATGTAGCTTTGGCATAGAGCCGCTGACGATCGGATAGCCTGAGCAGATCGATCAGGCTCACCTCACTATTTTCATCCAGTTTTACTCCCCTGCTGGTAAAACTGTACGAACTCCCGTCAAAGGTTATCTGGTTTCTTTTTGACAAATGGTTCAACTCAAAAGCATAATTGCTTGAGCTCCTTTCCACATTCCCGTTTGAGCCACTGAATCCAACATTAATAAATCCCGATATTTTTTTTGCCTGTTCTGATGAAGTGCTATCTGCCGGTACCTGGCCAAATGCTTGTCCTTCCTGAGCAAGCAGGTTGGCAATAAACAAAGGAAGAAAGAGAATATACCTGACCACCTTGCGTAGCAGGAAACCTGTTTTACGTTCATACGAAACCATACCCTGCGGATTTTGAAACACATCTTTACATTTAGAATTCCACATCCTGGTTGTACCGGACCGCAGTACGATCGGCAAAGGCTATATTATTTTCCCTCAAGATGCGCAAAATCTCCAAATTGACTGCCGTTCGGGTTTTCACATTTGATGAATCTGGTTGTACCCAATACAGCAACATGACATCAATGGATATTTCGCTGACTTTTACGATACCCGTTACCACAAAATCCTTAGTCCCCGCTATCCCATGTACGGCCGCCTCAAGCAGCTTCAGGGTCTCTTCCAGCAAATCAATAGGTGTGGAAGGCGCAAGCTTATAAATGGCAAAGACCTGCCTGCCGTCTTCACTGTCCACGTTGATCACTTCCTGACTGGTAAACATACTATTGGGTATGCTTACGGTCCGGCCTTCGTACCTGGTTTTTAATTTGGTTGTCCGAAGACCCACTTCCAGTACCACCCCGTCAATTTTCTGATAAGTACCTTGCAATTGTATTCGGTCACCGACTTTAAAATGACCCTCTGTATAGATCAAAAACCCACTGACCATATTACCGAATGTATGTTGTACGGCAAGGGCAAACGCAAAACCCCCTATACCAAGGCCGGCCAAGAGGGCTGTCACGTCATAACCTGCATTGTTTAGGGCTACCAAAATACCAAGCAACCAGACCGAAATGCGAACACCTTTTCTGACAATCGGAAGCAAGTGGTCGTCCAGGTCTGTTGTTGTCCGGTTGGCTATGGGGATCAGGTACTCTTTGTGAAGGGCATCGTAAAGGCGTGCGACCAGCCAGGTAACGGATATGGTAATGATAAACTGAAATGCATAGACAAAAATGGTGTCGGTTACTTCTGGAAATGTAAGCGTGGAAACCGTATAACGAAACCCATAAAGCACAATGATAAATGTGATAGGCTCTTCGATATTATCCACAATAATATCATCCAGTTTGGTTTTGGACTTTCGGGTGAGCCTACCCAAAACTTTCCGAAACATCCAGTACACGATCCTACCCACCAAAGCAGACAGCAATATGAGACCAAAGGCATAAAGCCAATCCCCTATTGTATTTCCATAATACAGCTTATTCTGATCAAGCATCTTTGCCTATTTACAGTCTAACAAAAATCAAACAGAGCAAAGATCAAGATATCTATATTCCAGGCCATTGTGGCAGATTTTTATAGGAATAATGGCCTGTGTTCTATAAAAGGAAAGAATTACAGACAATAGGCAGCGGTCAAATCCGGACTAAACAGACAATGCCGGAAAAGCCTGGTCTGCCAAATGGCACTAGGGCCTAAGCATCCGCTCGAAAAATCCAAACGTAGCTTCATATGCTTTTAGCCAATTTGCATGCAGCAAAAACCCGTGTACTTCATCAGGAAAAACCAATTGCTCAAAATATACACCCTGCCTCCGCAATGCCTCTGCCTTGTCCACAGTCTCACTAAACGGAACATTGCGGTCATCGTCACCATGAATGAGCAATACGGGCGATCTCCAGGTACTCATGGATGCGATCGGCGAACTGTCATAGGCCTGCCTGGCAAATACGGGATCTTCCAGCGGGTTGTAGGCTGGCACGAAATTCTGGATTACCTTATTCCAATCGGTCACGCCATGGATATCCACACCGGCAGCAAAGAGATCAGAGGCACGTGCCAGGCCCATGGCCGTAAGGTAGCCTCCATACGATCCGCCCCAAAGCCCGATTTTATTGCCATCTACCTTCGCATGGTTTTTTACATACAGCCCTGCCCCCAATACATCATTAAACTCACTGGCACCTGCCGCACCAAATCCCGGTGCTTCCCTGAATTCCATGCCGTAACCAATACCACTCCGGTAATTGACGGACATCACGATATATCCCTGTGAAGCCAGGTATTGATTCATGGCATATGCATGGTGATAATATCCCCTGTGATGGAAGCCAAGCAGCATCTGTCGTCTTGACCCTCCATGAAAAAAAAGTAAGGCAGGCCGCTTTTCCCCCTTTTTCAGGTCTTTCGGTAAAAAAAGCTGTGCATGAATGGGCATGCCGTCAGCTGATGGAAACACCACCTGCTCCGGTTCCACCAGTAAATGGGATGGATAATCTTTTGCGGATGTCACAGCAACAGGCTGATTTGCTTTTAGGCGCTTTACCCCGGCAGGCTGGGTAGCCGTAGAGCCGAGAAAGAACAATTGACCTGACCCATCCTGGACTGGCGACCACTCAATTCCCTTTCCCTGGGTCAATGGCCGGGGTAGCTGTCCCATGGAAATTTCCCAAATGTGCTGTCTGTCGATATCCCCCTGGTTGGATGAAAAAAATAATTTTTTCGGTCAATACTTTGCGTGACATATTGAACCTCAAACTCGCCGGGTGTAAGCAGCGTTGGCCTTCCTCCCGAGGCATCCAATTGGTACAAGTGAAGCCAGCCGTCTTTTTCCCATGGAAAAACCAGCTGTCCATCTGCCATCCAAAACAATTGGTTCTCGGCTGAAACAGCATGAAAGGCACTGCCCCACCCTTTATCGGCAGTCCACACAATGGTTCCCATGCCCGTCGCCACATCTGCCACCACAACCGAAAAAGGCAATCCCTCACGGCGGGGAACAAACAGTTGGGGATCTTCATGCGGAAACCTAAGAAAAGCAATTTTCCTGCTGTCAGGTGACCAGACAGGATCCGAATCCAGATCAATCCCCGGGTATAAAAATGTCAATTTACGTGTCCGAAGGTCATATAGGCCGATGAAGGCATGGTCACCACGTCCATTTACAAATGCCAATTTTGACTGGTCGGGCGACAACCGCATGGAAGACACGCTGCCCCTTACATCGAAAAGGGGTGAGGCAAGTTTTCCATCCCCATTCATTTGCCAGGCAGCACCTGCATTAATAAAGTATATCATGGAATCATTAACCACCGGCGAATGCCCATCTCCCATCCGTGCAGGAAAACCAGTCTCGAGGGACAACCTGTACAATTCCCTGCTATACCCATCGGGGTTTGAGGTAGGGTTAGGGTATTCGCCCTTTCGGTTTGGAGCTCCTCCGCGCACAAAATACAGAGCAGAATGATCCGGGGAAAAAACCAGTTCCGATATTTCCTGCCCGTCATCCTCGGTATAATGTGTCAACTGACGGGGCGAATAGTCCGGCCCCACAGCCACAAACACATTACGAACGCCCTCCTTGTTTTCTGTCCAGGCTACCATTC
>JAOUOM010000157.1 GCA_029880385.1 Cyclobacteriaceae bacterium
TACGAAAAAACAGCCACTCATACCATCGATTATCTCTATGTCCCATTCCTGACCATGCCCGATTCGCTTGTCACCGTCGCGGACTCTGAATTGAAGTCGTACCTGAATGAACATGATGCGGAATATCAGCGGGAAGCTACCCGTGACCTTTCGTATGTCGTATTCGACGTAGTACCAAGTGCCCAGGACAGTGCTGCCGTTAGAGAGGAAATCCGGCTTTTGGCCGAGGAGCTAAAAAATGCAGAAAATGACTCGCTTTTTGCAAGTATCAATACGGACGGCATTGCTCCTTTTGGTACGTATAAGCCGAATAATTTCCCTTCCTGGCTAATCGACAGCAATACGGAGTTGACCGAAGGATTTGTCTCCACACCCGTACTGGATGGAAACACCTATACCGTTTATAGGATATCAAAAATTTCCGAAGGGGATGAGGCGTTTGTAAAAGCCAGCCACATTCTTTTCAAGGCTGATGACGAATCGGATGCAGCGAAAAATGCCGCCAAAGCCGAAGCCCGTCGTGTGCTGAACGAAATAAAGGCCGGAGCTGACTTTGCCGAAATGGCTGCACAATATGGAACTGACGGTACGGCCTCCCGTGGTGGTGACCTGGGCTGGTTTGGTGAAAACAGCCAGTTTGTTGAGGAATTTAAAGAAGCGGCCTTTGCCTTTCGGGGTACCGGTCTGCTCTCGGATGTGGTAGAAACAGAATTTGGATACCACATAATCAAAATCACAGAAGCCAAAACAAGCCGTGAACTAAAAATTGCCGTAATTGAAAAGGAACTGTTTGTCTCGGACGAAACACAAAATGAGGCGTACCGACAGGCAGAATTGTTCTCACAAGCGGCCACTGATGTCGCTTCATTTGGCGAACAGGCACTGGAAAATACTTATGTTGTAAAGTCTGCCAACCGTTTGGGAAAAAATGACAAACGACTGGGCACTATCCAAAATGGACGTTCGGTGATTTATTGGTTGTACAATAAAGCCGATGTTGGAGAGGTCTCGGATGTTTTTGAATTGGAAAACCAATATGTCGTAGCGGTCATGACAGGCGAACAGGAAAAAGGAACGGCTCGTCTCGAAGATGTGAGGAATGAAATTTCACGTAAAGTAATCGACCAGAAAAAAGCCAGTCAAATCATGGCAAAACTAGCTTCAACCAGTGGGTCCTATGAAGACAGGGCAGCAGCCTATGGCACTGGTGCGCGAGCTGGTTCATCAGAAGTAAACCTGGGTAGCAATTCCATCACGGGTGTCGGACTTGCACCGGTAGCGGTTGGCGTGGCATGCTCCTTAGATGAAGGAGAGTCTACGGCTGCTTTTGAAGTTCAAAATGGTGTTATGATGATTACCCTTCGTACCAAAGCCGCATTGGAAGAACTCTCCGATTATGAAGCCTACAGGGGTGTCGTTACAAACCGCTATGCTTCCTATCGTAGAAGGGAGGAACCTCTCACCTTCCAAAATATCTATAATGCATTGATTGAAAAAGCAGATATCGAAGACAACAGATACAAGTTTTATTAATCGTTGAAAAAAGAAACACGAAAGTCCGCTTATTCAGGCGGACTTTTTTTATCTTAAAATCAGAATGGCCTGGGACACTACTTCGTTTCTTGAAAAACTGGAAAAAGAACATTCCTTTCCGGGGAATTATCTTTTCAAGTTCATCGTGCCTTCATCCAAAAAAGAGGAGCTGCTGAGCTTATTGCCAAAAGGCAAACTTTCGTTTCGTGAAAGTAAAAAAAGTACCTACGTGAGTGTGACACTCGAAGCAAGTATGAGCAGTGCCCTTGGTGTGGTGTCGGTTTATCAAAACGTTTATTCAATACCCGGAATCGTCGCATTATAATACATCTGCCATGTGGAAAGAAGAAAACAACTGCCTCGTACGTACTTTCACTTTTTCAGACTTTGTCGAAGCTTTTGGTTTTATGGCTTCCGTAGCATTAATCGCCGAACGCATGGGCCATCACCCCAACTGGCAAAACGTATATAACCAGGTGACCATACAACTCACCACGCATGATGCCGGAAATGTGGTGACCGAAAAAGACCACCAACTCGCTACGGCTATAGATGCGCTTGTCAGGCCATGAGTAACGAAACGCGTTTATATTTTGTGCCAACACCCATTGGCAACCTGGCAGATATCACCATCCGGGCATTGGAAGTGTTGAAATCCGTCGACCTGATCCTTGCAGAGGATACGAGAACGTCCGGCTTTCTTTTGAAACATTACGCTATTGAAACCCCCATGCGCAGTTTTCATTCTTTCAATGAACACAAAAAACTGGACGAAATCACCACACAGCTCCTCAGTGGCAAACGAATGGCTCTGATTTCTGATGCCGGTTCTCCGGGTATTTCCGATCCCGGATACCTGCTGGCCCGGGAGGCTGTGGCACAGGGGATCCCTTTCGAATCACTGCCCGGTGCTACTGCATTTGTACCGGCACTCGTCAAATCGGGTTTTCCGACAGACCGTTTTGTATTCGAAGGTTTTTTGCCTCACAAAAAGGGGCGCCAGACACGCCTGAAGGCACTCGCACAAGAACCACGCACGGTGATTTTGTATGAATCGCCCCACCGCATCCTCAAGGCACTTGACCAGATTGAAGAGCATATGGGGCCTGATCGACGGATTTCTGTTTCGCGGGAATTGACAAAAAAATTCGAAGAAACCGTAACGGGTTCCGTCAGTGATGTAAAAGCCCATTTCAATCAACATCCGCCCAAAGGCGAATTTGTTATTATCCTGGAAGGAAAAGAGTTATGATCGAAAAAATCGTTCGTCAGGCAGGTGCCGTGGCCGCACAAGCCGCACAGTTTATCCGAAAAGAAAGGGTTTCTTTTGACCAAAATGTGGTGGAACGTAAAGGCAGGAACGACCTGGTTTCCTATGTCGACAAGCAGTCCGAACAACTATTGGTAGCCGGGTTAAAAAACATATTACCACAAGCGGGATTCATAACCGAAGAAGCTACCATAAAACACGAGCGGAAAGAATGGACGTGGATCATCGACCCACTGGACGGTACAACAAATTTTGTCCATGGGCATCCGCCTTATTCCGTTAGCATTGGCTTGCTGCATCAGGATGAAATCGTTGGGGGTATTGTCTATGAGGTAAACAGGGACGAACTTTTTATGGCATGGAAAGGAGGAGGAGCCTATCTCAATGATGAGCCAATACGTGTCACGAACACCCATTCGCTTTCTGACAGCCTGATTGCCACGGGGTTTCCCGTTCAGGATTTTTCATACATTGATACGTACCTGAAAATAGTAAAAGATCTCATGCAGGATTCACACGGCCTGAGGCGTTTGGGAAGTGCCGCCACCGACCTTGCCTATGTGGCCTGTGGGCGGTACGATGCCTATTTTGAATCAAACCTGAATGCCTGGGATGTGGCGGCCGGTATCCTGCTGGTACAAGAGGCAGGAGGCAACGTCTCTGATTATAGCGGCGGCATTGATTATTTGTTTGGCCGTCAACTCATTGCCGGAGGCCCGGTCCATGCGGAAGTCCTTCGTATCGTCAAGAAACATTGGGCATAATTCCCTTCATAAAATTCTTTACCGGCCTTTCATTGACGATCCCCTGATAATTTGGTAATTTGGTCTTGGCATTATGCCTTGTCATACGAGTGAAAACGACAAAAAACGCCTGACTTCATTTTACCAAAACAATCATCAATAACTTCCGGTTACTTGTTCCTGGTTACCAAAATATTAAACTCATGAAAAAAATAGCTGCCGCCTTTGCTAGCCTCATTGCCCTCGTCTTCGTTAGCCTTTTGCTTATCCCTGTCTTTTTCAAAGATACCATCAGGCAGGCCCTGGATACTGAACTGGACAAAAACCTAAACGCCCGGGTCTTGTATGATGTCGATGCTTTTAGCCTTTCCTTGATCAGGGAATTTCCAAATTTTTCATTATCAATTGGAAATTTTGGTGTGGTCGGAACCGGTCCTTTTGAAAAGGACACGTTGCTGGCAGTAAAGGAATTCAACCTGACCATCGATCTCAAAAGTGTGTTGTTTGGCGACAATATCAGTATCAAAAATATCGCCATGGTCAGCCCTGATATCAAGGTCATTGTCCTGGAAGATGGTACGGCAAACTATGATATTGTAAAGGCCAGCGACGAGCAACCCGTACAGGAAAGTACCGCCGAAGAGGAAAGTGCGTTAAACATTGCCATCGATCAATGGTCACTGACAGATGCCAACATCGCCTATTATGATGCCACACTTCCTTTTTATGTTACCCTCTTGGGCATGGATCATACCGGCAAAGGGGATTTTGCCCAAGATGTCTTTGATATGGTAACCCAGACGAGCGTCAGCCGGTTTTCGGTCGGTTATGATGGTGATGAATACATCACAGACAAAAAGCTCACTGCAGATGTCGTAATGGCCATGGATCTTGCCAACTGGGTTTTTACATTCCGGGAAAACCAGATAAAGCTCAACGATTTTGCTTTTGGATTTGATGGGTCCGTGATAATGCCTGCTGCTGACATCACCATGGACATCACCTATTCTGGCCAGGAAATCAACCTGAAAAGCCTCCTTTCTCTCATACCCGGCACGTACGATGACTACCTCGATGGCATTACTGCCGGAGGTGTGGTTGGGTTCAACGGCTACGTAAAAGGAACCTACAATGAGAAAGACATGCCGGCAGTCGCCGCTTCATTTACGGTAGAAAATGGGAATATCCGCTATGCTGAATACCCCATTCCCATGGAAAAAATAAACATCAATGCTTCCTTTGAAATGCCTTCTGCCGATCTGAGGGAAACAACATTTTCATTAAAACACTATTCCATGGAGCTCGATGGCGAGCCGGTAGCGGCTTCCCTGTATTTCAAAGACCTGGAAGATTACTATTGGGATTTTAGCCTCAACGGCAACCTGGACCTGGAAAAAATCACCCGAATCATCCCTTTTGAAGACATGGAACTAAAAGGCAAGCTACAGGCGTCAATGCAGACGAAAGGGAGAATGTCGGATTTGGAGGCCGAAGCCTATCAAAAACTGGAGACTTCCGGCCAGCTGGCATTACAGGATTTTTCCTACATCGGTGCTGACCTGCCCCAGGGTTTTGGCATTAAATCGACCAGGGCCACATTTACTCCTGAAGAAATAATTTTATCAGAATTTAAAGGAAATGCTGGCAACACGGACCTCAACATGAGTGGTAAAATTTCCAACTATATGGCCTATGCCCTTGAAGAAGACGGGGAACTGGCCGGCAATCTGATTTTTCAGTCTTCACGGGTTGACCTGAATGAATGGATGACGTCAGAGGAATCAGCGGAAAACCCGGAGCAGTCTACCGATACGGCTGCCCTAGAAGTCATCCAAATCCCGGAAAACATTACATTCTACCTTCAGTCAACCATTGCAGAGCTCATCTATGACGATATCTCACTACGCAACTTCAATGGTGCACTGATCGTAAAAGACGGCACTGTCCGCATGGATAACGTGAACTTTAACCTCCTGGATGGAACCTTCAAACTAAATGGCCTGTATGCAGCGACCGATCCCAAAGCTCCTATTTATGATTTTGCCCTTACTATCACAGACCTGTCCATTCCATCAGCATTTAAATCCTTTAATACCGTTCGCAAACTGGCTCCGTTTGCTGAAAAAATGGATGGTAAATTTTCTACTAATTTCTCTATCAACGGGCTTCTGGGAGATGATATGCTACCCAAATATGAGACCATTACCGGTGCCGGTCTCATCAACATTGTACGCGCCTCATTGAATGATGTCAAATTGCTGGGTGCTGTCTCCACCGTTACCAAAGTAAAACAGGAAGATG
>JAOUOM010000158.1 GCA_029880385.1 Cyclobacteriaceae bacterium
TGATTTTTCCCTGTATCTGGTGGATGAGAATGTAAATACATTGGGCAACTTCCCGCTTTTGGGAAAGAGCTTTAAACAAGCCCTTGTCTGGCTTGAAGAACAAATCATTCGTCAAAAACTGTCAAGTGCACAACTTAAGCTGGATTTGTCATATGACTTTCCTTTTTCCGTATCCGAAATGAGTAGCCCGATTCTGGAAGTTTCGCTTGCGGAAACGGAAGCATTAGGGGTATATTACGAGGATGTGGAATTTCTGCTTTCGAAACTGACGGCCCCCATTGGGCATTTTTCGGAGATACTGGTACAGCCGTCAACTATGGAAATGTACCGTGACCTGATCCTGAAAGAAACCGGAGAGCGGGAAACGGATACCATGCTTACATTTGGGCTTTCACCCGGTGACTCGGAGTACCCGTTGCCCTATTTGTTTGTGAAAACCCGGCCCCACATCATGAAAATGGATCGCTTGTTGCCGCTTTCCCAGGGGCATTGGCATACGGGTGATTGGACCGGTGCGGTATTGCCGTGTAGCAAATTGTGGGGGCAGCAAAGCCAGCAACAGTTGGCCAATTCCTTTATGGAGGAATCATTGGAACGATTGGCAAGCCGCTTACTTGAATAAATCCTGGCGTCGAATGCCAAAATGTGATTCTGCCAACGAAATAAAGTGGGTTTCGTTTTCAACCGTGATCGAAAAAGGCACACCATCTTCCATCCCTTCAAACAGGTTGTTTTTGATAAAAATACGACCTCCGGTTGTCAGGCGTGCCAGGACTTTGTTTTTGCGAAAAAAGGAACCTTCAAAATCCTGTTGGTATTCGTTTGGCTCCATAAACTCTACCAATTGATGTTTCTTCAGACTGGTCAGCAAATAGGGCGTAAATGTCAGGGCATCGGGTGAGCGCTTGATCAGCCAGTGCAGGTCTGGGTCACGATCCAGACGGTAATACGAAATATAATCAAGGGAAACTGTCTCCGGGGTAATGAGGAGTGGCTGGGTAATGCCCGAAATGGTACCGACATCCACCAGGTAGTTTCTTTCTTCCAGCTGGACGACAAGCTGGAGGTGATCCATAGGCCGTGAATATGATCCTTCACCAAGGTAAAACTGCGAGCCTGTAGGATAGCAATGATACCCTAGCTGACATAGCAGGTGAAAAAACAAGCCGTTGAGTTCATAGCAATAGCCTCCCCGTGTTCCGCTGATGATTTTTTCATAAACAAGGCGATAGTCCAAATGAATCCGTTTGCCATAGTGGATGTCGAGGTTTTCGAAAGGGATGTGTAGGAGATGGTGCCGTTGCAGTTTTTTTAGGTAGGCTAATGTTGGGCTTTCTTTTTTAAGCCCAATTCTGTCCAGGTAGCGGTGGATGTCCAGCTTTTCCATTGTGCAGTCCGGATGGGTTATTCAAACTGGTTTTTCAGGTGACCCAGAAAATTTGACAAAGCCTTTGTGAATTCCTGTTCGGCATCATAATACCTGCCCACATGCACATCGGAGGCTACGGTTTGCTCTACATAAAACTTGTAGACGGTTTCATTTATTGGAATGGTTTTTAGCGCCCTCCGTCCATCGGGTGTCGGAACCATGGTAATGTAGTCGGTTTCGTTGTTGGTCGTGGTATAGTCAAGCCATTGTTTGATGGTAACGCCGGATGTATGAAGCGAGCGCAGTACGTACTGATACCCCTTTTTATAGAGCAATGCGTCTGTGGCATCTTCCACAAATACGTGAGGATAGGGATAGTCATCAAACGCACGACGTAATTGCTGGTTTTGCTGTGCGATTTGGGCATTGTACGTTTCGATGGCCGAGCGTACGGCAGGGGACAAAGCGGATGAAAGGGAATCATACGCAATAGCGGAAAATAATGTAACAGCCAGTTTGAGCCGCTTTAGGTGGTCGGGATAATTTGGGAAATGGCTCCCCTTTATCAGCGGCAGGTCTTCGATGGTTTCCGGGTATTCGGCAATGAGAAAATTTGATTTTATTATCGGCACCTTTTTCAGATCCAGTGCCAGTTGAAGCAAGGCCTCATCGAGTGTTGCGCCTTCGGCATACCAGCTACTATCATCGATTTTTATGGTTCCCTGATCGTGCAGGGCCATGACGGCAAGTTTTGCTCCCAGTTCATTGACCTGGGCAAAAACCAGATGCCGGATATCACGTGCAGCAAGCAGGTTGCGAAATGATTGATTGACGGTAGGGCTCGCCTGGTAGTCCTGATAGTGGACATATAAAATGGCATCAATTCCCATGAACCGTAGTTGATGGTGAATCGAGTTTGCCACACGTTTCCATTCTTCGTTTTTTTGGTCAGTAGCGATAACGACGGCAGTCCTTTGGGAAGTAAGTGTGAGGGGTACCTGATGGGTTTTTTTAACCAGTTCAAATTCAATTACCTCAACTTGCGCATGAAGCGGAAGGGTCAGAACCAGGAGAAAAAAAACAACTGGCAGGTGTAGTTTGTGCATGAGGATATCGTGTTTTCGGTTAAAATTATACATATTCAACCCACTTGGAAAGCTAAATCGTATATCCTATGGAGAAAATCCGTTGCCAATGGGCTGCCGGCATGTTCGAAGACTATGTCAGGTATCATGATGAGGAATGGGCCGTGCCTGTTCACGATGACCAAAAACATTTTGAATTTCTGGTGCTCGAAGGTGCACAGGCCGGATTGAGCTGGAGCACCGTCTTGCGAAAAAGGGAAGCCTACCGTGAGGCCTTTGCCGGCTTTGACCCTTCACGGGTTGCCCGGTTTGGTGAACGGGACATCGAGCGCCTTTTGCAAAACCCGGGGATCATACGCAATCGCCTCAAGGTGAGAAGTGCCGTTTCAAATGCCCGTGCATTTTTGAACGTTCAGGATGCATTTGGGTCGTTTGATTCGTATATATGGGCGTTTGTGGGGGGAGAGCCAATCGTGGGCGGATGGAAAACGATGAAAGAAGTTCCGGCTACATCAAAGGAGTCGGATGCCCTTTCAAAAGACCTAAAAAAACGGGGGTTTACCTTTGTTGGCAGTACGATCATTTATGCGCATATGCAGGCTACCGGCCTTGTCAATGACCATACAACCGATTGTTTTCGGTATCGGGTATAGGGGTTGGTCACGTTCATCTATGGTACATGCATCGGGTAATGCGAAAAAGTCCACGTAGTTGGTTTTACAAGCCTTTTGCACGCTCCCAGTATACATCCATTTCGGCAAGGGTCATGTCATGAAGTTCTTTGCCCAGTTTTTTTGCTTCCGATTCCAGGTATTGAAAACGTTTGATGAATTTTTTGTTGGTACGTTCCAGTGCTTCTTCGGGGTTGATATCAACAAACCGCGCATAATTAATCAGTGAAAACAACAAATCGCCAAATTCGTGCATGGCTCGATCCTCGTTGATTTTAGCACCCGTGGATCCATCAAACTCTGCCCGGAATTCCTGCATTTCCTCTTCCACTTTTTCCCAGACCTGTCCTTTGTTTTCCCAATCAAATCCAACGCCACGTGCTTTTTCCTGAATGCGCATGGCCTTGACCAAGGCAGGCAGGGATCGGGGCACCCCACCCAGAACCGATTGGTTGCCTTTTTCCTTTAATTTGATTTTTTCCCAATTTTCCTTGACGGCCTTTTCGTCCTCCGCATCTGTATCCCCGTAGATGTGGGGATGTCTTCTGATCAGTTTTTCACATACCTGGTTTAACACCCCGGCCATATCAAATGCCTTTTTTTCAGATCCGATCCGGGCATAAAAGACCAGGTGCAGCATCAGATCGCCCAGCTCGTTTTTGATTTCATGTAAGTCGCCCTCCAAAATGGCATCTGACAGCTCAAAGGTTTCTTCTATGGTCAGGTGGCGGAGGCTTTCAAGGGTTTGCTTTTTGTCCCACGGGCAATTTTCGCGCAGCTCATCCATGATGGTAAGCAAACGGTCGAAAGCTTGGAGCTTGGCGGCCCGGTCAGGATCGGGTATTGAAATAATGGGTTTGGCCATGAATTAAATTAATGGTGCGAATGTTATCATGGCTAAATTGGTAAACTTACCCGTTTCATACCTTAACTTTGCAACAAAATATATTTAATCATGGCTACTATTTTCTTGGGCATTGGATTGATTGGCTTGTTTTTTATCGGCATGTCCGTACGCCTATTATTTGTAAAAAATGGTGAATTCAAAGGCACGTGTGCTTCTCAAAACCCTTATTTGAACAAAGACGGGGAAGCTTGTGGCTTTTGTGGACGTACGGTAAACGCCGGGGACAATTGTGCAAATCCTGTGTCTGAAGTCACCAAGGTTCTGTCAAAATTTGACTGATCCGCAGGTAGTGTTTTACGGGTGGGCAAATTTCATATCTTTGCGCACCGCAAAAAATCTCAAAACCTCTTGACTCTACTAAAATCCATATCAGGGATACGTGGCACCATTGGCGGCTTGCCAGGTGACACACTCTCCCCCATTGACGTAGTGAAATACAGTGCCGCCTATGGACACTGGCTTAGGACCACGTGTGATAAGCCACTGGTGATCATCGGCCGGGATGCCAGGCCGTCCGGCTCTACCATTTCCGCATTGGTCTGTGCTACCCTTCAGGCACAGGGTATTTCGGTTATTGACCTGGGCCTTTCCACGACTCCCACGGTCGAAATGGCTGTGACGGCTGAACATGCTCAGGGAGGTATCATCATCACGGCCAGTCACAACCCGGCAGGCTGGAATGCACTGAAGCTTCTGAACGAAAAGGGCGAATTTATAAGTGAAGAAGACGGGCGTACCATTTTGGCATTTGCCGATTCGGGTGATGTGGTATTTGCAGAGGTCAAGAAATTCGGCTCCTACACATCAAACGACACATACATCGATTGGCATATTGACCGGATCCTCGAACATCCTTTGGTCGATGTGGAGGCAATCCGGGCCAAAAAATTTAAAGTAATCGTGGATGCTGTTAACAGCACGGGAGGGATAGCCGTGCCGCGGTTGTTAAAAAAACTGGAGGTGGATGTGACAGAGCTCCATTGCGAACCCAATGGCTTGTTTCCCCATAACCCGGAGCCTGTTCCGGAAAACATCACGCAAATATGCGGTGAACTGGAAAGTGGCCAATTTGACCTTGGCATTGTGGTAGATCCGGATGTGGATCGACTGGTACTGGTATGCGAGGATGGTCAGCCGTTTGGTGAAGAATATACCCTTGTGGCCGTTAGTGATTATGTGCTGGGCAAACGCCCGGGCAACACGGTTTCAAACCTAAGTTCGACACGTGCCCTGCGGGATATTACGGAAAAACACGGGGGAGTCTACTATGCTGCAGCCGTGGGAGAAGTGAATGTGGTCACCAAAATGAAAGAAGTAAATGCCGTCATCGGGGGTGAAGGAAATGGGGGCGTGATCCTGCCTGATCTTCATTTTGGACGGGATGCCCTTGCCGGTATTGCCTTGTTCCTGAGTTCTTTGGCTGAAAACGGCAAAAGCGTTTCCATGCTTCGATCTCGTTTTCCCAATTATCATATTTCAAAAAACAAAATCGAGCTGACACCGGATATTGATGTAGACATGATCCTTGAGGAGTTAAAGTTGAAATACTTCAAAAATCCGATCAATACGGTGGATGGAGTGAAAATCGAATTTGAGACAGAATGGGTGCACCTGCGTAAATCCAATACGGAACCCATCATCCGTATTTATGCGGAATCGGAAAGCCAGGTCACGGCTGAACACCTGGCAAACAAACTCATTTCGGATATCAAGGAGATCATCGCAGACTAACACGAACCCAATGAAGGTCTATTTCGACAATGCGGCTACTACCCCCATCGATACCAAAGAATTCAATGC
>JAOUOM010000159.1 GCA_029880385.1 Cyclobacteriaceae bacterium
TTATTTCATAATTTAGCAAATACGACCAAATACATCCTTTTCGCCATTGGGCTATGGAGATCCAAACCACCATACATCCAGAAGTAATCCTCATCATGGGGACATCAGGCATGCTATTGCTCACAATAGCCATCATTTTGTTTATAACTATTTATCAGCGAAAACTCATCAAGCGCAATATTGCATATCAAAAAATTGCCGGCCTGCTCACCCAGCAGGAACTAAAAACCACCTATGCATTGCTGGAAGGCCAGGATCTGGAACGAAACCGCATTGCCACCGAATTACATGACGACATCAGTTCGTCAATGGTCACACTTACCATGTTTCTGGAGTCTTACAAAAAAAACCAGGAAAATGCCGAACTATTGGACAAAATACTGGCCCACACAAAGCAAACCAGTGAAGCCATACGCACACTTTCACACAGGCTAGATTCTGGCACTTTAAAACATTTTGGCCTGGAAACAGCACTGAAAGACCTTGCGGACGGTGTGCGGCAGTCCGGTAGTTGTACGATGACATTAGCCATCGAAATTATAAATACACTTCCCGGAGAAATCGGGCTTCAAATTTACCGTATTGTCCAGGAGCTTATTAACAATACACTCAGGCATTCAAGGGCAACCCGAATAAACATGGAGGTAACCCAGATAAATAATGAATACATAAACATCATTTATGAAGATAATGGTATCGGGTTTGATCCGGCCCATATCAAACGGGGGCTGGGCTTGCAAAATATTGCCATACGTATAGACAACATGCACGGTTCACTCACCATCGATTCGAAATCAGAAAAACACACTACTTTTATTCTCGAAATCCCCCTCCAATGAGCCCCATACGACTACTCCTCGCAGACGATCACCCAATTGTGGTAGAAGGACTAAAACAGATCCTTAGTCACGACCAGGACCTGGTGGTGGCCGGAACCGTCCGAAATGGAGAAGAAGCCCTTTCCTTTGTCCGGTCGGAAACCATAGATGTCGTCGTGCTGGACATAAACATGCCCGTAATGGATGGGATAACGTGTGCCAAACATCTGAAAAAAGATTTTCCCGAAATTAAAATCATTATCCTGACCATGTATCCACAGCGTACATTCATTGATAAAATCGTATCCCTGGGCGTAGATGGGTGTTTATTGAAAAGTAATACCGGTCAGGAATTGACGGACGCCATACGCAGGGTGGCAGGTGGCAAATCCTATTTTGACAGAATACGGTCATTCAATTCCGATCAGGAGCAGGTTGTCCAGTACAAACTCAGTCCGCGTGAGATCGAAGTGATCAAATACATCGCCGAAGGGCTCACTAGCTTTGACATTGCCGATAAGCTCATTATTTCCGAACATACCGTACGCACTCACCGGAAAAACATCTTACGGAAGCTTGATGCAAAAAACAGTTCGGAAGTGATTCAATTTGCCGTAAGCCAACAACTGATCTAATCTCCCAGCATGACCCTGGCTTTACCTCAAACGGCTACCCACATGCCACAGAGCCAGATCCTGCCAGTAATTCTCCGCTATATCGATGAAAATTTTGTGGGCCGGATATACAAAATATAATATTTCACCTATATTTGCACTCCTTTTTGGGCAAACACTCCATTACAGAGTCATATCATGAGCGAGCAATTAATAAATATCGTAGAAGAAGAGAGCAGTAAAATAGCCAGGGAAAAAATTCCGGCTTTCGCTCCCGGGGATACCATAAATGTGCATTACAAAATCAAAGAAGGTAACAAAGAGCGAATTCAGCAGTACCAGGGTGTTGTGATGCAAATAAAAAACAAAGGCACAAATGGCGAATCGTTTACGGTACGTAAAATTGCCAGTGGTGTAGCCGTAGAAAGGATATTTCCCGTTCTTTCTCCTTTTATTGACAAACTGGAGCTTATCCGTCGGGGTAAGGTTCGCAGAGCCCGATTGTACTTCCTGAGGGGACGTAAAGGCAAGGCAGCCAGGATCAAAGAAAAATTGTGATCCTCTGAAAAAACATTCAAGAGCCAGCCATCGTGTTGGCTTTTTTCGTTTTAGTCTCTAATGATGCGATAGCCTTACCTTTGTGAGGCTATACCTACTGTTTCAGCACATTTCTACCGATTGGCAAAAGAGAAACCGACATGTTACTATCATTTGTGAAATACCAGGGTACGGGAAATGATTTTATCATTATCGACAATAGAGATTCCGTATTCCCTACAAATGACTCGGCTCTGATCCGCCAGCTTACAGACAGGAAATTTGGCATTGGGGCAGACGGGCTCATGTTAGTGGAAAATGACGAAGGATCGGACTTTCGCATGCGCTATTTCAATGCAGATGGCAGCCAAAGCCTGTGCGGAAATGGAAGCCGCTGTGCCATAGATTTTGCCGGGCAACTGGGCATTATTTCCCAACAAACAAATTTCAATACGACCGACGGCCTGCACCATGCCTTTTTTAAAGACGGCTGGGTATACTTTCAACTGCATCCCGTCGACGGGATAAAAGGAACAAAAAATGATTTTTTCATCCACAATGGATCTCCTCACCATATTCGGTTTGTAGAGGATGTTTCCGGCATTGATGTGCTGGAGGAAGGACGTAAGATCCGCTACAGTGATGCCTATCAGCCGGCAGGGACAAATGTGAATTTCGTCCAGATTACTGGCAACACCCTGAAAGTGAGAACCTATGAACGGGGAGTGGAAAACGAAACACTTTCCTGCGGAACTGGCGTTACGGCAGCCGCATTGGCCGCCACTACGCGGGGCCTGTCAAGCCCTGTCCGGATCGAAACACCAGGAGGACAACTTGAAGTAAGTTTTGTCCAAAAACCAAATGCCAAATTTACCGATATCTACCTCGCTGGCCCGGCCACACGCGTATTTGAGGGCCAGGTGGAAATATAGTTTTTACATGAAAACTGAATCCCACAACAGGCCCTAAGCCAAAAACTTAGTTAACTTTAACGCTCATTTTTAAAGAAGATATTTCACAATGTTTGATGTTATAACCAGAGGGATCGCAAAGGTTTTTGGAACCAAGGCCGACAGGGACCTCAAAGAACTGGTACCCTTCATCGCAAAGATCAATGCGGAATTTGAACAGCTTCAATCCATAAGTGATGACGAGCTCCGTAAAAAAACGCAGGAACTAAAAGCCCATATTGCTCAGGAATTAAAGCATTTTGATGATGAGCTGGCCGCACTGCACCAAAATGTGGCAGAAAACCCTGAACTGGACATTAACGAAAAAGACAATGCCTTTCGTCAGATAGACAAATTGGAAAAAGACCGTGACGAAGCACTGGAAGTCGTTTTGCTGGACATCCTTCCCAAAGGTTTTGCCGTGATGAAAGAAACATCCAGGCGCCTGTCGGAAAATGGGAAACTGGAAGTGGAAGCCCAGCTTTTTGATAAGGAGATTGCGGCAAAAAAATCAAATGTCGAAATAAAAGGAGACAAAGCCATCTGGCACAACAAGTGGCTGGCCGCTGGTACAGAAGTGGAATGGAAAATGGTTCACTATGATGTCCAGCTGATTGGTGGCGTTGTCTTGCATCAGGGCAAAATTGCAGAAATGGCCACTGGGGAAGGAAAAACCCTGGTCGCTACCCTGCCTGCCTATCTCAACGCCCTGGCAGGCCGGGGTGTCCACATTGTGACAGTAAACGACTACCTGGCCAAACGGGACTCGGAATGGAATGCACCCTTGTTTGAATTTCACGGCCTCAAAGTAGATTGTATTGACAAACATCAGCCCAACTCGCCCCAGCGACGGGCAGCGTATCAATCCGATATCATTTATGGCACCAATAACGAATTTGGCTTCGATTACCTGCGTGACAACATGTCGCGCTCACCGGAAGAATTAGTTCAGGGCAAACACCATTTTGCCATGGTAGATGAAGTAGACTCGGTATTGATTGATGATGCACGTACACCACTCATCATTTCCGGGCCGATCCCCAAAGGCGATGAACATGAGTTTTATGACCTCAAACCACGTATCCAGCGCCTCGTTGATGCTCAACGCAAGCAAATTGCCGAATACCTGCATCAGGCTAAAAAATTAATTGCCGAAGGAAATGAAAAAGAAGGCGGACTGGCACTGTTCCGTGCTTTCCGGGGTATGCCAAAATATAAACCGCTGATCAAGTACCTTAGTGAGACAGGTAACCGTCAGATTTTGCAAAAAACTGAAAATTTTTACCTTCAGGACAACCAAAAAATGATGCCCGAAGCGGATGAGCCCCTCCATTTTACCATTGAGGAAAAAAACAATTCCATTGAACTTACCGAAAAAGGCATTGACCTGATCACCGGAGATGGCGAGGATCCCAAGTTTTTCATTTTGCCCGATATCGCCGAATCCATCAACGAACTGGAAGCTAAAACGGATATGCCGGACATAGAAAAACTGGCAGCCAAAGAGACCCTCATCAATGACTATAATATTAAATCACAGCGAATCCATTCTGTCAACCAGCTGCTAAGAGCCTATTGCCTTTACGATCTGGATACCGAATACATTGTGGTAGATGGCAAAGTCAAGATTGTCGATGAACAGACTGGCCGGGTCATGGAAGGCAGAAGGTATTCCGATGGTCTTCACCAGGCTATCGAGGCAAAAGAAAATGTGAAAGTAGAGGATGCCACCCAGACCTACGCGACCATTACCCTTCAAAACTACTTCCGTATGTACCACAAACTCGCTGGTATGACAGGAACTGCCGAGACGGAAGCGGGGGAATTTTGGGATATCTACAAACTGGATGTGGTGGTGGTCCCCACTAACCGACCCATTGTAAGAAAAGACATGGAGGATAAAGTCTACAAGACGATCCGGGAAAAATTTAATGCCGTAGTGGAAGAAATCGTCGAACTGACCGCCGCCGGCCGTCCGGTATTGGTGGGAACTACCTCCGTTGAGATTTCTGAAATCCTGAGTCGCATGCTCAAACTTAAGAACATTAGTCACCAGGTGCTCAATGCAAAACAACATGCGCGTGAAGCAGATGTAGTGGCTGCTGCCGGAAAACCCGGTACGGTCACCATCGCCACCAACATGGCCGGTCGTGGTACGGACATCAAGCTCACGCCTGAATCAAAGGCTGCTGGCGGACTGGCCATTATTGGTACCGAGCGCCATGAATCACGGCGCGTAGATCGCCAGCTACGTGGACGTTCCGGACGACAAGGTGATGTGGGCTCTTCTCAGTTTTTTGTGTCGCTCGAAGATAACCTGATGCGCTTGTTTGGCTCAGACCGAATGGCCAAAATCATGGATCGACTCGGACTCAAGGAAGGAGAAGTGATCCAGCACAGTATGATCACCAAGTCGATCGAAAGGGCGCAAAAAAAGGTAGAAGAAAACAACTTTGCCACACGAAAACGTTTGTTGGAATATGACGATGTGATGAACTCCCAACGGGAAGTGATCTATGGCCGAAGAAAAAACGCGCTCTATGGCGAACGCCTGCAGCTCGATATCATGAACATGCTCTATGATACCTGTGAGGATATCGTAATAAACGGCAAATCCTACCACAACCTGGATAGTTTCCGACTAAATGTGATTGGTATTTTGGGCATTGATTTTTCTATTTCACAGGAAGAGTTTGAAAAAACCGGCGAAGCACAGCTGGCCGAAAAACTGTACGACACGGCATACAACGCCTATCGTCAGAAAAACAAACTGACAAACGACCAATCCCTCCCCATACTTGCCCAACTTTTCAAAACTCGCGGAGCAACAGTCAAACAGGTACTGGTTCCTTTTACCGATGGCAAAAAGCAAATCGGTGTAAGCGTAGAGTTGGAAAAAGCCAT
>JAOUOM010000160.1 GCA_029880385.1 Cyclobacteriaceae bacterium
TTTTATCCTGCTGGCAGATGGTGAAAAAGAAATAACCGCTGACATAGCCAATTGCCTTTATGCTGGCATTATGACCGATACAGGCTCCTTCAAACATTCGTCTACTACGGCCAAGGTGCACCGTACCGTGGCCAAACTGATCGATCATGGTGCCAATGTGAACCATGTGAACCGCCTCATCTACGATACCAATTCCATCAACCGCCTGCGTTTTATCGGCTATGCACTTCTCGAAAAACTAACCGTTCGGACTGATTTGCAAATCGCCTATTTTGTGGTTTCGGCAGCAGAATACGATCGTTTTGAGTTGAAATCCGGTGATACCGAAGGGTTGGTCAATTATGCCCTTTCGATTAACGGCATTCTGATGGCTGCCATCATTATTGAGCGTAGTGATGAAGTAAAGCTATCATTTCGCTCGATTGGTAACTATTCCGTGAATACATTTGCTAATGACCATTTCCAGGGTGGCGGACATAAAAATGCTGCCGGAGGGGTTTCGTATGAAAGCCTTCAGGATACGGTTTTGAAATTTGAAACTTTAATAAAAAATTATACAGACAATTATCTAACTGACTAAATGAGAATTTTTACACTTTTTACCCTTGCGCTGATCCTGATCGCCGGTTGTTCGTCAAAAACCGAAACACCTTCCGGTATCGGCATTACTTATTTTGAAAATGGGACTGAAACCCTCGAAATGGGACAGGTGCTAATATTAAACGCAGCCTATGTAACCGAAAAAGGCTTTGAACTGATCAAGTCAGAACCCCTGCGGCCCCTGGCTATGATGTACGATTCGTCCAGTGCCACGGAAGTAGGCCTGATCAAAGAGGTCATGGACATGCTCAAAGTAGGCGACAGTGTCTATTTTGAACTCCCTGCCAAAAACCTGTGGGAAGTAAGCTTTCAGCGTCCACTACCCGACTCGATCAGTGAAACTTCGGTGGTAAAGGTAAACCTGAAAATTACCGACCAAATGTCTATCACCGACTACCAGGAATACATGATGGGACTGGAACGTGTAGCCAACGAAACCTATTACAACGAGGAAATAGCTGCACTGGATAAGTTTATGGCTGATAATAGCATTGAAGCAACAATCACGGAAGAAGGTCTGCGTTACGTCATTACAAAAGAAGGAAATGGAGAAAAAGCCAAAGCCAATGACATGGTGAACGTTAAGTACAAAGGCATGTTGCTGGATGGTGCTGAATTTGACGCTGGAACGTATGAGTTTGAATTGGGCACAGGCAATGTGATTAAAGGCTGGGACATTGGGATCACACTACTCAACGTTGGCTCACAGGCCACTTTTTACATCCCCAGCGAACTGGCTTACGGCAGCCGGGGTGCCGGAGGAAGCATCCGTCCCTTTTCTTCACTTATTTTTGAAGTGGAACTGTTGGATATCAAATAAAAATGAAGCTGAATAAATCTTTCAAACGTTTTGTCTTTCCCCTGCTGGTCCTGCTTGTGGCCTGCAGGGAAGACATTATTGAAGTTGCCCGCAGCAGGGGGGAAATACGGGCCGCAGACATTGCCCAGATCGACCAGTACATACTCGATCACAACATGGGCACGCCCGACACGACATTGAATGGCGCACGCTATTTCATCGTAGACGAAGGTACCGGCGATAGTGTAACCCAAAATGCCATCGTTTCGGTTGACTACATTGCCTACTATATGAATGATACCATTTTTGATACGACCATTCCGATAGTGGCAGACACGGCATTAAATATCCCGAATTCAACCGTTTCGGCCCGGGTATTTACCTATACCCAAACGGGATGGCCCCTCCAGTTCGTTACCTTTACATCACAATATTACAATGGCCCCTACCAGGCAACAGCCCTCATAGAAGCCTTGAGTGATGCGTTGATCCGGATGCGGGCAGGAGGCAAACTGGTTGTTTTCCTTCCTTCCGACCAGGCGACTACTGCATACAATTTCGTGAAACCCGAAGTGATTTATTACGAATTTTACCTTCGTGATGTCCTGTGAAAATTTGTTTTGCCACGCATAATGCTGACAAAGCCCGGGAAGTCCAGGAAATGCTCCCCGCGAACATTGAAATCCTGGATTTAAAGAGCCTCGGATTTCACGAAGAAATAGAGGAAAACGGCACTACCATCCGGGAAAATGCCCTGATAAAAGCAAAAGCCGTTTTCGACAAATTGAACATCCCCTGCTTTGCCGACGATACCGGACTTGAAGTCTTTTCGTTAAACGGTGAACCAGGGGTTTTTTCTGCCCGTTATGCCGGCAGCCAGAAAGACCCGGAGGCCAACATGGCACGATTACTCGGAAATCTGGAGGGAAAAACAGACCGGACAGCCCAATTCAAAACAGTAATCGCCTATATCGGAAACGATGGCACCGAACATGTGTTTGAAGGAATTGCCACCGGCCATATTTTGGAAAAAAAGAGAGGGCAACAGGGATTTGGCTACGATCCGGTTTTTCAGCCTACAGGGTTCGGGCAAAGTTTTGCGGAAATGTCGACACAGGAAAAAAATCGTATCTCGCACCGTGCAAAAGCTTTTGAAAAATTAGTTTCGTATCTGAAATCCCATTCACAATGAGTGCACGGCTACTAATTGGAATCACGGGCGGAAGCGGTTCGGGCAAAACACATTTCCTCAAAAAACTGATGGAAACCCTTCCTGAAGAGGATATGTCGTTATTTTCGATGGACAATTATTACTTTCCCATCCACCTTCAGGAAAAAGACGAAAACGGTGTGGAAAATTTTGACCGGCCCGAATCCATCGACCGGGCACGTTTTTTTGAAGATCTTAAAAAACTCAAATCGGGTCAAAGCCTGACCATCAGGGAATATAACTTTAACTACCTCAGCAAAGAAAGGCAGCAAATCCACATTCCGGCAGCACCGATCATTATTGTCGAAGGGTTGTTTACCTTTTATTTTGATGAAATCGCCGACCTGATCGACCTCAAGCTGTACATCGACACACCGGACTACCTCATGCTCAAACGCCGTATCCTGCGGGATGCCGAGGAGCGGGGCTATGATTTGTCGGATGTCCTGTACCGCTATGAGCACCATGTTACCCCGGCATTTCATCAGTACATCGAGCCATATCGCCATACGGCCGACCTTATCATACCCAATCACAAAAATTTTGACACGGCCGTAGATGTAATTACAGCATACATCCGCCGGAAAACCGGATAAAGTTTTGTGAAAGCAACATTTGTCCTACATTTGCCTCCTATGAACAAACTGACGAGCATACAGCACAGAAAAGGGGTGAGCCTCATCCTGGCGTTGCTCTGTGTTTTTTTGTCGGTTGTAAACTCAAACCTGGAACAGGCCAACCACCCGGTGGCCCAGGATACCGAAAATGCAGCCCAAACCCCACAGGATCATGCACATGATGTCATCCTGAAACTTCAGGAAGCCGTGCAATCATCGTTTCAGGTGAATGTGTCGTTTCAGAGTTTTCTGGTAGAAATCATCGGGCTCCCCGAAAAAGAAGGGGAGGAAAAAAAGGAAACCAACCAGTTTTTTCAGGGTCAAACCAAGCATTTCATTATCCTGCTGGAGCGGGTGATCAGTCCCAACGCTCCCTAATCCATTTTTAGCGACCCTGGCAAAACAGGCCATCATTCCGGCTGTTTTGCACCCCCATGCCGATCCTTGTGCCGACATGGTTTTTCAAGCATTTACTTATATCAAAATACACTCATGAAAAATAAAGGTTTTGTGGTCTTTTCGACCCTACTTATTTCGCTGCTATGTATCTACTACCTGTCATTTACATTCGTAGCACAAAACATCCAGAAACAGGCGACAGCCAATGCAACCGCTGAATCTGGCATTGTCAACCAAAAAGAAAAACAGCGGTATCTTGATTCCATCTGGAACGAGCCCGTTTACAATTTTCTGGGGATGAAATATACCTATCAGGAAATTAAGGAAACCGAACTAAACCTGGGCCTTGACCTTCAGGGAGGCATGCACGTGACACTCGAAGTATCACCGGTAGACATCCTCAAGGGAATAAGTGCCAACAACCAGGATCCGGATTTTTTGCAGGCCCTACAAACTGCCAAAAACACTGTACGGGGCACTCAATTGAACTATGTGGACGAATTCTACAGTTCATTCCGGGCCCTGGCCCCCGACAAGACACTGGCTTACATTTTTTCCAATGCATCCAACAGGGGAAGGATTTCCCTTTCGTCAACAGACCAGGAAGTCCTGGACATTATCAATGGGGAAGTCGAAAGTGCCATTGACCGTTCATTTCAAATCCTCCGAACCCGTATCGACCGCTTTGGTACCTCACAACCCAACATCCAGCGACTTCAGGGTACGGGTCGCATCCAAATTGAGCTGCCCGGTGTAGACAATCCTGAGCGTGTCCGAAAATTGCTCCAGGGTGTTGCCAAACTGGAATTCTGGGAAGTAATGGAACCCAATGAAGTCACGCCGATCCTCCAGGCTATCAATTCACAGGCAGTAAAAGAAATGGGGGAAACGCTTCCCAAAGCTTCTGTATCCGATTTGCCAGAAGGTGCACTGGGCGACCTTACCGAAATGCTGACAGCAGACGACAATGTGACATCCGATCAGGATTCACTGGGTACGCAGCAAAGCGATTCGGCCAAAACAGCCGCCATGCTGGACTCGCTAATGACCCAGACATCACCATTTTTGAGCCTGATGCAGCCCGGTTATGGCCTTGTCTATGATGTGAAAGACACAGCCAAAATCAACCGGATCATGGAAATGGAAAGTGTCAAATCCATCATTCCCCCTACCATGAAATTCCTCTGGCAGGTAAAACCCATCGAAACGGATGAACTGACCAATCAAAAATTGCTTGAACTGTATGTGATCAAGAAATCGCGAAATGGACGGGCACCCCTCACAGGTGAAGTAATCGTGGATGCACGTCAGGATCTTGACGATCGTGCCCGCCCTGCTGTAGCCATGTCGATGAATGCTGACGGGGCGAAAACCTGGAAACGACTGACTGCTGCCAATGTAGGCAGACGTGTCGCGATCGTATTGGACAACTATGTGTATTCAGCACCAGTGGTACAGGGCGAAATCCCCAATGGTAACTCTTCCATATCAGGTAATTTTACCATCGACGAAGCGCAGGATTTGGCCAATATCCTAAAGGCAGGTGCACTGCCAGCCCCTACTACCATCGTAGAGGATGTCGTGATCGGGCCCACCCTGGGTAAAGTAGCCCAAAATCAGGGGATTAATTCCATTCTGGTTGGTCTCGCCATTGTGATCGTATTTATGGTTATTTATTACGCCAAGGGTGGCCTGATAGCCAATGTTGCCCTTTTCTTCAACGTGTTTTTTATTCTGGGTATCCTGGCTCAATTGAGTGCCGCACTTACGTTGCCGGGTATTGCCGGTATTGTATTAACCATCGGTATGGCCATTGATGCCAATGTTCTTATTTTCGAACGAATCAAGGAAGAACTCCGAAACGGTTCCGGGCTGAAACAGGCCATTTCCTCCGGCTATACAAAAGCCTATTCATCAATTATTGATGCAAACGTCACGACCCTGATCACCGGTTTCTTCCTGTACTATCTCGGCCAGGGACCTGTAAAAGGTTTTGCCATTACCCTGATCATCGGTATCATTTGCTCGTTCTTCAGTGCTGTATTTATCACACGTGTCATTGTAGAAGCATTCTCGCGTAAAGGTGACCATGCAAAAATCACGTTTTCAAATGCCTTCTCTCGAAATGTATTAAACAACACAAACATTGACTTTCTGGGCAAACGAAAACTGGCCTACCTATTCTCCGG
>JAOUOM010000161.1 GCA_029880385.1 Cyclobacteriaceae bacterium
CCCTCCCGACAGTTCGGATGGTTTGTGCATTTTTCGGTCATCAAGGCCAAGCATTTCCAATAAAAATGACGCTTCTTTTTTGACTTCTTTACTTTTTCGCTGGCCGATAAAGCCCGGCATGCATACGTTTTCGAGTGCCGTAAATTCCGGTAGCAGATTATGAAACTGAAAGATAAACCCAATGTGCTGGTTGCGGAACCTGGCCAGTTTGTCGGGCGAAAGGGTGAAAATATTATTTCCTTTTATTTCCATGACACCCTGGTCAGGATGATCCAGTGTGCCCATGATATGTAAAAGCGTACTTTTGCCAGCCCCGGAGGCCCCGACAATCGAAACAATCTCCCTTTCGTGGATGGAGAGATCGATTCCTTTCAGCACCTGAAGGGTGCCGTATGATTTGTGAATGTGCGTTGCCTTGAGCATCCTGCAAATATAGAAGCTCAAATGCATTGCGCAATTTGATTAAACCCTCGCAATGGGCTAGATTCGCAAAAAAAATAACAAAACGGACTTGCCGGTCCGGATTGGACGTATTTTCATGGCAGAATAAACGAAGACCTATAATATTTTATGCGGGGACCCGCAAAAACCAAAAACTAATACCTCATGAATATCCACGAATACCAGGCCAAGGAAATCCTTAAGAGTTATGGAGTGACCATACAGGAAGGCATTGTAGCTGATACTCCTGAAAAAGCAAAAGATGCTGCCAAAGAATTGAATGCCTCGACAGGTACCCAATGGTTTGTCATCAAAGCCCAAATCCATGCCGGTGGCCGTGGAAAAGGAATAATAAACGAAACCGGTTCAAATGGGGTAGTACTCGCCAAAAGCCTGGATGATGTGGCACCAAAAGCAAAAAATATCCTGGGCGGCGTATTGGTTACCCATCAGACAGGGCCTGAGGGAAAAAAAGTAAACAAGGTACTCATCGCACAGGATGTCTATTATCCGGGCGAATCCGAGCCTAAGGAATTTTACCTGTCCATCCTGCTCGACCGGGGCACGGGCCAGAATGTGATCATGGCCTCTACCGAAGGGGGAATGGACATTGAGACCGTAGCGGAAAAAACGCCGGAAAAAATCATTAAGGAGTGGATTGATCCCAAAGTAGGCCTTCAGGGTTTCCAGGCACGAAAAGTTGCCTTTGCCCTGGGACTGGATGGAGAGGCTTTTAAGCAGATGGTGAAATTTATTTTCTCCCTCTACAAAGCATTTGAAGGTACCGATGCCTCATTGTTTGAGATCAATCCGGTTCTAAAAACATCCGACAACAAAATTCTGGCCGTTGATGCAAAAGTAAATCTCGACGACAATGCCCTCTATCGTCATAAAAACCTGGCCGAACTTCGTGACCTTAGCGAGGAGGATCCTTTGGAGGTCGAAGCAGGACAGGCTGGCCTTAACTACGTCAAGCTGGACGGAAACGTGGGCTGTATGGTCAACGGTGCCGGACTGGCCATGGCTACCATGGACATGATCAAGCTTAGCGGTGGCGAACCTGCCAATTTCCTTGATGTGGGAGGGGGAGCCAATGCCGAAACCGTTGAAGCCGGGTTCCGGATCATCCTGAAAGACCCCAACGTCAAAGCCATCCTGATCAATATTTTTGGCGGGATTGTTCGATGCGACCGTGTCGCCAGCGGTGTGGTGGAAGCGTATAAGAAAATTGGAACCATTCATGTTCCCATTATTGTCCGTCTACAGGGAACCAATGCCGAAGAAGGCGCGCGTATTATCGAAGAGTCGGGACTGAAAGTGACCTCAGCCATATTGCTAAAGGATGCTGCAGAAAAGGTAAAACAGGTACTGGCCTGAAAAATATATACAGGATAATCACAAAAAACTGCCTCCCAAAAGAGGCAGTTTTTTTTTACCCTTTTTCAAATGGGCGGCTAAAAAAAGTCCAGCCTCATACAATTTTATTCTCCTTTTGGGTGCAAACATTTACCAGAAATGCGAGTTTCATTGGGGTTGATTAATGAAAATCATCCATAAAATACCCTAAACAGGGTATTGTATAGGACAAATTAACGCTACAATTTTACGCTCATAACCAACCAACCTTTCTGACAATGAAAACATTAGTAACTGATTTATTTGCGGATGATTCTTTTCTGACCTTGTTAATTTCAACTGCGGCATGCGTACTGTACATCTTAGCAGACCGTATTTTTTTCAAAAAATCGAACCATTCCGAGACCAACGTGTAGTATCCCTCTTCTCATACTTCAAAAAAGATAAGGTCATCATCGCGATGGCCTTTTCTTATTTAAAACCTTCCTATATATTTGCAGCCCTTTCCATACTGGCAAAGGAATCCGGCATCCGTAGTTCAACTGGATAGAATACCAGATTTCGGCTCTGGGGGTTGAGGGTTCGAATCCTTCCGGATGCACAAAAGGCAGTTTCATTTCGAAACTGCCTTTTTTTATGCACATATTTTTGTCAGGAGCGCATGGTGCTGGCCATCTGGTGCCTTCTACCCGGCTATTCGCTCTATCTTTCCTTTGCCTGCACACCTGCCTGCCATTAAAGGAAAGGATGCCGCTGCTATCCGGGCTAAAAACAAAGTCGGTTGCCAATCTGTCAACATACCTTCAACGTGCCTGTTCCACCGGTCATAGCAGGGTGTTTTCAGCCGTGATTGATGATCGCAGTTCCCGTACGTTGGCCGCTAGGGCCAGCCATGAGCCGTTTGTCGCTAAGTCCGCATGGTTCGTGTCCAGGTTTTCCAGCAGGTCGCTGATTTCCGACAGGCGGACACTGATTTCCGCTACATCGCCTGATGCGTCCAGCTTGTTGAGCATGTCAATTGTATTGAGTACCGAACGTCGTTGGGCAGCCAACAGCTGCAGGATGTCCGGTATGCAACGATTGTCACCGGTTTGGGAACTGCTATTGGCCAGGAGTTCTACCGATAGGTACAGGCCTTCAACCAGCCCACCGGTCAATACCAGCACGGCCGGCTGGCTTCTGAAATCCCCCCGGAGGTATTTTGTAATTGACTGGATTTCATTTTTCACAATCCGGGCCAGGGTATCGGGCGACTCTATTTTTTCTTTCAGCTTGTTCATGAGCACTTTGTCAAAGGCAGTGGATATTTTCAGGCAATCGGCCATTACCTGGCAATGGCTGAGGTATAGAAGGGCCTCATCGGTACTCCCAAAGGATGCCAGGTACCCAAAATCGGTCGAATATACGCCCAGATTGAGTGCGGAGTGGTCATAGTTGTTGCTAATGCGGATGTGTTTGTCAAGCGGGTTGACCAGCAATGAATCAAACTCCACACGAGTGGCTTGCAATAAAAAAGGAATCTCACAGGGGGTGGGTGCTTTGCCAAACAAAAGGCTAAAGTCCTGGTTGATTGCTTTTTCTGCCGAAGATCGTCCATCTGGAGGTATCCATCCTGCTTCGCGGGAGAGATAGTCCTTTTCGCCCTGGGTACATGATAGTAACAAAAGGATCAGGGCAAGATTGAGAAAATACCGGTTATTTTTCATCGATTTTCCTGCCTAATTTTTCTTAGTTAAGTCTATCACTCAATTCCCGTTTAATTTATGATGGTTGTAGGGAGTCGGGCTGACATTTGGGGCGGGCGGTATTTCGGATGATGCTGTGTGGTTACCGTTTTATTTTGTGAGTGGCTGAGGGCACAAAGGGACGAATGGATAGCCTGGATGGTGGGCCGTACGGTGGCCTGGCGCGGACAGCCAGGGTGCAGGCTGTAAATGGCCGGACTGTGCCGCTCCTGATCCTGTTTAGGGGCGTGCGACCATTGGTAATGGGATAATTATGGTTAGGCACAATAGGGTTTGATAATTTATCCAAAGGTGGTACCTTGATGGCTGACCATTTTTATACGCGATGAATTTAACCATGCAGGCCTTTCTGGCTGTTTTACCGATTTTGTTTACCGGGGTGATGCTGGTAGGGTTTCGTTGGTCGGCGAGTCGTGTGATGCCGCTGGCGTATGTACTGGCAGTGGCCATTGCGTTGTATATGTGGGATGTATCGCCCTGGCATGTAGTGGCTTCTACCGTTCAGGGATTGTTTGTGACGTTCGATATTCTGTATATAATTTTTGGTGCGATCTTATTGCTGAATGTATTGAAGCATTCGGGGGCAGTAGGGGTAATCCGGCAGGGATTTGCCGGCATCAGTCGTGACAGGAGGGTACAGGTAGTCATCATTGTCTGGATGTTTGGGGCTTTTATTGAGGGGGCAGCAGGTTTTGGTACACCAGCAGCCATTACGGCACCCCTGATGGTGGCCTTGGGCTTTCCGGCTGCGGCTGCGGTCATGCTGGGGATGATGGTCCAGAGTACGCCGGTGACGTTTGGGGCTGCCGGGACACCGTTGCTGGTTGGGGTAAAGGGAGGACTTGAAAGTCCGGAGCTGGCTGTCCGGTTGGGTGAAGCGGGCATTGGTTTCCCGGAATACTTGCAGCTCATTACCGTCGACGTAGCTGTACTGCATGCACTGGCGGGCACGGTGATGCCGTTGTTTATGTGTGCCATGATGACCCGGTATTTTGGTGCGAATAAATCCTGGAAAGAAGGATTGTCCATATTTCCGTTTGCCTTGTTGGGGGGATTGGCCTTTACGGTGCCCTACCTGTTGGCCGCACGATGGCTGGGGCCGGAATTCCCTTCCTTGCTGGGGGCACTTACGGGCATGGGGATCGTGACGTTCGCGGCAAAAAGGGGTTTTTTGGTTCCCAAGAAGGAGTGGGATTTTGCACCGGTAGCAGCATGGCCGGTTTCCTGGCATGGTACTTTGGAAATGAAGCTGGAGGCGTATCAGCCGGATCGTCCGTTGACGATGGCACGGGCGTGGATGCCATATGTGCTGGTAGCCGTTTTCCTGCTGGCCAGCCGTTTGGATGTGTTGCCGTTCAAGGCATGGTTGAGCCGGGTAGCCATTCATTGGACGGATATATTCGGGACAGGGATAAATGCGTCGACAACTCCCCTTTATTTGCCGGGCAGTATCCTGCTGGTGGTCGTTTTTATTACGGGTTTTCTGCATTTCATGAACAAGGAAAAAATGCGAATGGCTTTTCGTGAATCGACGGGCATGTTGATGGGGGCAGGATTTGTGTTGGTGTTTACCGTGCCGATGGTACGCATATACATCAATTCCGGTGTGAATGGGGCCGACCTGGCAAGTATGCCCATTGCCATGGCCGAGTGGGTAGCCAGGTATGCAGGCAATAGTTGGCCGTTAGTTGCCCCTTCGATCGGGGCTTTGGGGGCTTTTATTGCCGGGAGCAATACCGTGAGCAACCTAATGTTCAGTTTGTTCCAGTTCGGGGTGGCTGAGCGGCTGGCCATTTCAGGCGTATTAGTCGTCAGCCTGCAGGCAGTCGGGGCGGCGGCAGGTAATATGATTGCCATTCACAATGTGGTAGCGGCATCAGCTACGGTGGGATTGCTGGGGCAGGAGGGCAATACCTTACGAAAGACCCTTATACCTACGCTCTATTATGTATGGGTAGTGGGGGCAATGGGCCTTATTGCCGTAGAGCTATTGAAAGTCACTGATCCGCTTATGCCATAGTACCTGGATGGGAAAATGCCTATTTCTTTTTTCGGATGTTTGTAAAACAGTGGTTTTGATACATTAATTTCAATTTTTTTTTAAAATCATACCTTAAATATCAAACCCTTTGTGTGTGTGCCTAGTTGTAGATAGTGTACGAGGGTTGAATAGGCACTTACACATACAAGTGTATGCTATTATAAATAAAATAATGTTTTTTAAATCCAGTGGAATATTTTCGGAAAATTCTGTTTTTCAGGTATTCGGTT
>JAOUOM010000162.1 GCA_029880385.1 Cyclobacteriaceae bacterium
ATCACACTGTCCGGTGGATGGGGAGGTGTTTTTGGCTTTGTCGGTACCTTAGGTGTTAGTTTTAATAACTTTTCGGTACGCAAAGCCATCGGCTTAAAAACATTTCCGCCAATGGGAGATGGTCAACGTTTGTCATTAAACGGACAGGCCAACGGTCGGCGGTACCAAAGCTATTCGTTCAGTTTCTCGGAGCCCTGGCTGGGTGGCCGTAAACCCAATAGTTTTGGTGTATCATATACCAATTCCATCCAGCGTCAAATCGACTACCGAACAAATGAGATGTATGGATGGATGAAACTTTCAGGAATTACGCTGACCCTGGGACGCAGAGTCAAATGGCCTGACGATTTCTTTGTGGTCAGTAATTCGATCGGATATCTCCAGTACAACATTTACAACTTCCCACGCTTTGCCTTTAGCAAGGGGATTTCAAACAGTGTCACATTAAACACAACCATAGCAAGACGTTCTTCTGACAACCCAATGTACCCCACACGGGGCTCGGATGTAACCCTAAGTTCAAACCTCACGCCTCCTTATTCGCTGTTTAATTCCATCAATTACGAAACCGCAACCAATGAGGAGAAATACAAGTGGATCGAATACCACAAGTGGAACTTTGACGCAAAGTATTACCTTCCGCTCACAGAAAAACTGGTGTTGGCTCCCAGGTTGCATTTCGGATTCATCGGAACCTATTCGAGGCGGGCACAAGCCGGTCCGTTTGAACGGTTTATCTTAGGAGGCTCAGGTCTTACAGCCGGCCAGGGTCAAAATTATTTGTTAGGAAGTGATGTGGTAGGTCTCAGGGGCTACCCCGATCCAGACCCGTATTCCTCAGGTGAGTCGTCGGTGACCCCATATGATGATGTCAATAAAATCATAGGTGGTACCATGTTCACCAAATATGTACTGGAATTGCGTTACCCGGTTTCCCTCGCCCCGACAGCCACCATTTATCTGCTGACGTATGTTGAGGCCGGAAATAACGTAAACAACTTTAGCCAATACAATCCATACGACCTAAAACGATCCGCCGGAGTAGGTGCACGTATATTTATGCCTGCATTTGGGTTGCTCGGTTTGGACTGGGGCTATGGCTTTGACCCTGTCTTTGGTGGTACCGGTCCGGCCGGAACACAGTTTCATTTTTCAATCGGACAACAAATCAGGTAAATTATGGCACGAATCTGGCTTTCCCTATTGTGCATCGTGATGGTTTTACCCGTTACTTTTGCCCAAAAGTTTGGCTATGTGGATATGACATATATCCTGAAGCAAATGCCGGAATATAGCCAGGCGCAAGCCGAAATAGAAAAACTGGCCAAAGGGTGGGAGGACGAAATCCAACAGATGTATGAAGAAATAGAGAAAATGGAAGCCACCTACCAGGCAGAAGAAATACTGCTCACCGTAGACATGAAAAATGACAGGCGGGCAGAAATAGACAGGAAAATGAATGAATTGAAAGAATACCAAAAACAAATCTTTGGATTTGATGGGCTATATTTCCTGAAAAAAAAAGAACTGATAAAACCAGTACAGGATTTGGTGTTTGAATCTGTGGAACGGGTCGCTAAAAACAACAGGCTCCAGATTGTTTTTGACAAATCAGGAGATCTGATTATGATTTATACGGATCCGGTACATGATTACACAGATTTTGTATTGGAAGAATTGGGATTATTAAAAGATCAAACGTCGAATTAGAAACAGTAGATTATGAAAATCAAATTTTTTATTACCACTCTGGCAGTCTGTAGTCTAGGAATCCTTTCTGCACAGAACATGAAAATCGGTTATACCAATGCTGAGTATATCCTGGGAATGTTACCGGAAGCCAAGCAGATTGATGCTGAGTTGAGAGCCTATGAAAACCAGCTGCAAAACCAATTACAAGCCAAATACAAAGATTTTCAGGCCAAAATGGCCGATTATCAGGCAAATGAGGCTTCTTATAATGATTTGGTACGGACTGACAAACAAAATGAACTTCAGGGTCTGCAACAATCTATCCAGGAGTTTCAGGCAAATGCAGAAGAATCCCTGATCAAAAAACGTAACCAGCTTCTTCAGCCTGCTATTGAAAAAATAGGTACGGCCATCAAGGCAGTAGCCGTCGAAAATGGATATACACATATATTCAGCGAAGGAACCTCCGGAGTAGATGTCCTGCTGTACGCCAGTGAGCAGTTTGATGTTACCGACCTGATATTGAAAAAACTGGGCGTAACACCTCCTACACAGAAATAAGAAAAAGCATTTGACTGCATACAAACCCTGGTTGTCTCAGCCGGGGTTTTTTATTGAAATACAAACCCCATAACCAGGCCGGCAATAATGATAAAAGGGGTTGGTATCTTGGAAAAAAACATGAGAAACGTCGTTCCAAACATTAAAAAATAATTGATAAAGGTAATCTCAATCGGTTCGATCAAATAAAATGTAGCCGCTATTACCATACCCGAACTCACCGCATTGATCCCCTCCAGGGATGCTTTTATGCCACGGTATTTTTTCAGGTCTTCCCAAAAACGACTTACAAAGAAAATCAAAAAAGTGCCTGGCAGGAATATCCCAGCTGATGCCAGCAATGCACCTACGATTTCTCCTCCCATGCCCCAATCACGCATGATCAATGCACCCAAATAGGCCGAAAATGAAAAAGTGGGGCCTGGCAATGCCTGTACCAGGGCATAACCCGATAGAAATTCCTCTGACGTTAGGTAATGTTTGAACTCGACAAACTCTGTAAACAATAAGGGGATCAGGACCTGGCCTCCGCCAAAAATCATGGAGCCATTACGATAGAAATTTTCAAACGTACGAATGGGAAGGGATTTGAACACGCCCCCTAATACCGCCGCTGCGATGAGCACACCCGCCCAGAGCAAAAAATTGGACCAATTGATCTTCATCCGTCCCTTTTTCTCCTTTTCCTGTTTTTTATACTTGAACGCAGTAATAAACCCACCCAATAACAATAACACAGGAAACGCATACGGTGACCGTAAATAAAAGGAAGCAGCAGCTGACACAAGCATAAGAAAATACCCGTCTTTGGTTGATACCACACTGCTCGCAATACGATAGGCTGAATAGGCCACAATACCAACTGCCATTGGTTGCACAAACCGGAGAAATTCCAACGAAATATGCATGTCGTTAAGGTAATTGACCGTAAGGGCTGCAGCAGTCATGAAAATAACGGCCGGAAGCACCCATACCAATAGAGTAAGGTAGGCCAAGCCTGGCCCGCCGATTTTAAACCCCAGGGCCGTAATGGTTTGGGTAGATGTAGGACCTGGCAATATCTGGCACAATGCAAACAATTCAATAAGATCCTTTTCATGCAAATACCCCCGTTTTTTTACCATCATGTCCATAAACATGGCGATGTGGGCCTGAGGACCGCCAAACGAGGTGACAGACAAAATGAGTACATCCCTCAGAAAAATAAAATATCGTACCCTCCGGAACGTCATTTAACTCTTCAATCCTATTTCACGGAGCCTCTCATCCAAAAACTCACCCGCAAGAATATCCGTGTAGCCCTTGGGGTTTGCCTCATCCACACAACTTGGCAGGCATGAAAGATCCATGGACGAAACCGGATGCATAAAAAATGGTATGGAATACCGTGGTGATCCCATCTGGTCCCGTGGTGGGTTCACGACCCGATGGATCGTTGATTTTAATTTATTATTGGTCAATCGCGATAGCATGTCACCTACGTTTACCACGATCTGCTCGGGTAGAGCCGTAATGGGGATCCACCTGCCATCCCTGCGCAGCACTTGCAGGCCATCGGCACTTGCCCCCATCAACAACGTGATCAAATTAATATCGCCATGCTCGGCAGCCCGTACTGCATCCAGTGGAATACTATCCGGGTCATCGATTGGGAAATAATGGATAGCCCGTAATATGCTGTTGCCCTGACGTGCCTTTTCATCAAAGTAATGTTCCTCCAGGCCCAGGTAGAGGGCAATTGCGCGCAGCATGTCCAATCCTGCTTCCTGCAACACCCTGAAGGCTTCGAGGGAAAGTTTCTCGAAATTTTCAATCTCATCGGGCCAAATATTGGCCGGGTATTCTGCCAGCCGGGTATCGTCCGGCTGTCCGATATGGTAAAATTCCTTCAGGTCTGCCGTTTTAAATCCTTTTGCTTTTTCCTTGTTTTTGGAAATGTAGCCCCGTTGACCAAAAATTTCCGGTTTTTCATAACGCTTTTTCACCTCATCCGGCAACGAAAAAAATGCCTGGATCACCTGATATAACTGCCCGGACAACTCTGCCGAAAGTCCATGGTTCTTAATGGCAACGAAACCAATTGACTGATAGGCTGCCCCAAGATCCGCGACAAATTTCTGCTTGTCCACGGTTGTCCCATTCTTGAAATCATTTAGATCCAGCGAAGGGATTTCATCGTATAGCAACTGATCCATACATGATTTTTTTTGATAAAAATAAGGGATTAATGAAAAACCTGCTGCAATACTTTCAGTGATTTGATCTCCCCGAAGTAATCAACGTGATGTTTGTAATAATTTAAAAGTACCAAAAGGCCTTTGTATCGCATTTCGCCACTGGCCTGTATGACTGCCTGATAATCTGACTCCACTATTTTCTGTAACATAAAAACCGTTTCCTGGTCAGCCCCGGGTGTATGGGATACCAGTTCACCCATATTGTGGATGCCAAATCCTACAAACCGGGAAAGCCGTACCAAAAAAATGAGATGGAAATTTTCAAAACCCTCGCCCAACTGGTCATAAAAGATGATCGAATCCCATAAAAATTGAAAAAGAGGACGATTGGCAGCCGACTCATGGTAAAGCAGGCGTGAAACAACTTCCGATAAAAACAGAACCACACTTCCTTTTCTCACATTTGCGGATATGGATTGATGGGAGTACAGCATTTTGCTGTCACTCATGCGATGAATGTCTTTTCCTTTGTGGTAATAGGCCAGGATTTCCAGTAAAGTAAACGGCTGGTAATTTCCAATGCTGCGCTTTGATTTCTGACTCCTGATGCCATTGACCACAAATGACTGCATGCCATATTCTTCCGTATAGATACGCACAATGATGCTAGATTCCTTGTACCGAAGGTATTGGAGCACGATACCCCGCGTTTTTTCGATCATGGCAAAACGACAAATTTCCCTACAAAAGTCTCCTGCCCGTCTGCTGAGCTGCTAAATACCAGGTAGACCCCAAACCCTGCCTTGGCACCGGAATAGCTACGCATATCCCAGGATGCCGTACTGCCATTCGCCATCACCTCTGCTACAACATGGCCCGAAACAGTCGTGATCTTCACCCGTGCATTCATCGCCAATCCGGATATCCCCACTTCCCCCGAAAAAGAAGAAGTATGGATCGGATTTGGAAATACGATGACTTGCTGGTGATGTGGCAACGGATCGGATGAATTGGTCCGCAGTGAAACCAGTCCCTGGCTGGTGAGCACATACAGCGTACCTGTGCTCCCCTGGTACAACAGGCCCTCAATAACCGAGGAAGGTAAAAAACTATTCTCGGCCGTGAAATGATGAATTTCGTGCTGTAATAACGGATCATACAAAAACAAGCCCTTTGTCGTACCAAACCACCTGCGGTTACCCCCGTCAATGGCAATACGGGTGGCACCCGCATCGGCATGTAGCTGTCCATCATCGAAATAGGGTTCGAGGGCATTATCCGTATCAAAGACGAAGGTTGCATCATCAAAAAACCGGATTCCCTTTTCCGTACATATCCATGCCTGGTCTTCCCAATCAATGGCCATGTCC
>JAOUOM010000163.1 GCA_029880385.1 Cyclobacteriaceae bacterium
TCTAAAGTCAACCAACATATATCCTTTATGAGAATGAATAAGTTTGTCACGACCATCACCCTTCTCGTACTTTTGATTGCTGCCCGGGCACAGGAACCCGATACGGTAAAAGCCCATCCCGTCAGTCCTGCCCACCCGCAACCCGCTCCTCCCGTTCCCGGACAGGAGGTGGAGCCAGCCGCCCCTAAAATCATCTATTATCAATCGACCCCCCCGGCCAGCTACAGCACCTTCGATGATTCGCACCGGAGCAAACAGCGGGGCGATATCAAGACACTGGCCGGCTCCATGAACCATAGCGGGGGATTTGCGGCTCTTTCATTTCGTACATCCGACTTTATGGATCAGACCATGGTTCTGGCCGGATTTCGTACCGGCTGGATCGTCAATCGAACATTAGGGATCGGGGTAGAAGGCCACGGTATCATTCCCACGGCCCGGTACCCGGGCATCGACCCACTGGATGATGTCGTATCGGTCGGCGGCTATGGGGGCATGTTTCTGGAGCTGATTTTATTGTCCAATCAGGTCATACACGTCACGTTTCCAGCCTCGGCAGGGGCCGGATGGATGGGGTATTCTGCCGACTGGCGGGCCGACAGCACGCTTACCGTTCCGGCAGATCCCGCTATCAATACCTTTGTCGATGAAGATATTTTCTGGTACGTGGAGCCGGGAGCAAATATTGAAATCAACATTTCCCGAAATTTTCGTTTGGATTTTGGTGTGAGCAGGCGCTTTACGCAGGATTTTCTGTTGGTACATACACCATCCGATGCCTTTGACCAGCTTAGCTACTACCTGACGCTAAAGGTCGGTGGCTTTTAACCGGGTATTTTCCAGGCTTTGTTCATGGTTACCCATTTGGAGCGACCGGTACTGGCCCTCCGGTACCGGGGCAACCCGTCATCCGCTGTATCTTTCCTGCTACCCGCCAGCAAGCCCAACGGAAAGGATGCCGCTGCTGCCGGGGCTAATTTACAGGCTATATGAGCCCCTAGCCAGCCAAACCCCATCCCGGCGTAGTTTAAAAAAGTATCAGGCATAGCCTTCGTATTTTCATGGCAAGTGAAAAACAGTCCTGCGAACGCGTACCAATCTGAATACTGGTAGCCGGTAAAGGGCGCGAAAAGCTGCTGCCTAGCCCCGGGCGTGGGCAGCACGGGGGTCGGCGCGGAGCACGGGCGTACAGGTGCCTGGGGGCCGGGAGGTGGTGCTCCGTATCTGTTATGTGAGTGTAAGGTCTCAAAAAATCAGGGGGCTGAAAATCAGCCCCCCGATCGCATGTTGTTTATTTGTACAATTCATATGGAAATGCATTTTTTTCGATGACCCGGTCGGCGATCCTCCGTCGTAGCTCTTTGGTATTGACCGGGTTGGTTTTTGTAAACCGCTTCATGCCCAACATCATGACTTTCAGTTCATCGCCGGTGGCATATGCCGCTACGGCTTCTTCGCCGGCATTGCGTATTTTGGTGACGGCCTCCGTCAGGTAGAGCCGGGCCATGTCAATGAACAGTTCATTTTCTTTTACGCCGCTGGTGTGGATGCGTTTTTGGGTCCGTAAAAGTGTTGATTCGGCCACATAGACTTCTATGATCATGTCGGCGATGTTCATGAGCACTTCCTGCTCGTCGTTGAGGGTAGGGCCAAATGTTTCCGCAGCTTTGCCTGCCACCATCAGGATTGATTTTTTGAGTTTCCGCAGCACGTCCATTTCTTCGGCCAGTGGTTCGGAAAAATCGGGTGTTTCCAGTGAGGGGATGCCGGTGAGTTCCCTGCCCACGGCAAGTGCCGCACCCAACAGGTCAATTTCGCCTTTTAGGGCACGTTTGAACAACATGCCGACCAATAGCATGCGGTTGATTTCGTTGGTTCCTTCGTAGATGCGTGTGATACGTGCATCACGATATGCCCGGGCCATGGGGGCTTCTTCGGAAAAGCCCATTCCACCGTAGATCTGCACGCCTTCATCGGCGACATAGTCCAGGACTTCCGATCCGTGGATTTTGATGATGGCCGCTTCAATGGCAAACTGCTCGACCCCTTTCAGTTTGGCCTGGTCGGGGGCGAGTCCTTCGGCTTCCAGTGCACTTGTTTTGTCATCGATGTTTTGCCCGGCCCGGTAGGCGGCTGATTCGATGGCATAGGTCTTTGTGGTCATATTGGCCAGTTTGTGCTTGATGGCACCAAAGCTGGAGATGGGTACACCAAACTGTCGGCGTTCGTTGGCATAGGAGGCCGAGAGGGATGTGAGCATTTTGCATCCATTGACGACACCACACCCGAGTTTAATACGGCCAATGTTCAGGATATTAACGGCTATTTTGAATCCGTTTTCCCTTTGGGAGAGCATGTTTTCAACCGGCACTTTGGTATCATTGAAGAATACCTGACGGGTAGAAGACCCTTTGATCCCCAGTTTGCGTTCTTCTTCATTCATGGTGATGCCGCCGAATGTTTTTTCCACGATAAAGGCGGATAGGTTTTTATCGTCACCGATTTTGGCAAAGACGATAAACAAATCGGCAAACCCGGCATTGGATATCCACATTTTTTGTCCGGTGAGGAGGTAATGTTTGCCATCGGCGGTGAGTGTGGCTTTTGTTTTGCCCGAATTGGCATCCGAACCGGCATCGGGTTCGGTCAGGCAATAGGATGCTTTCCATTCGCCGGAGACGAGCTTCGGCAGGTATTTTTGCTTTTGTTCTTCTGAGCCATAATACAGGATTGGAAGAGTACCGATACCGGTGTGCGCACCATAAGCCGTGGAAAATGAACCCGATGAAGCAAAAATATCGGCAATCAGCATACTGGTATTAAAGTTCATGCCCATTCCACCATAGGCCTCGGGAACCGAAAGTCCCAGGAGTCCGAGTTCGCCGGCTTTGTCCATGAGGCCAGGCATAAGTCCGGGCTCCATTTTATCCAATCGTTCGATATTTGGCAGGATTTCACGGTCGATAAAATCCTGGGTGGCCGCCGCCATCATTTTTTGTTCTTCAGAAAATTCCTCCGGAATGAAAACCCTGTGATAGGATGTTTCTTTGACGATAAATTCACCACCTTTGATTGTTTCGTGTTGGACTGTGGTTTGCATGGTATGAGTCGATTGTCTTGAGGGTTTATTATTGGAGAGCTGGTATGCCTACATACTATAGCTACGAAGATACAGGATATTTGTTATGCATGCATACTAAATTTGAAAGAAAATTTAGTAGCTCCGGTGTTGCCACAACGGATGTCCGTATTTTGAGGGTAGGTCGGGCTGTTTGTCTGCACGTCCTGTCTGCCAGCACGTCCCAACGTTTGATTCAATCGAATTGGCAGGTAAAGGCATCGGATTCTACGGTTTGATCTGGTTTTCGCAATATTCAACTGGCAGACGGGCTTTCCTTTGCTTTTTTCGGGCAGTTGACGTACCGTCTACTCCCCACCTTTTCATGACCGCATTTGGAGCCTAAGCCTTGCAGGCTTTCAAGATCAATCGTTTGGATTATTTACGGAAGCCAATTGATCCGAATGAGCAGGAACAGGTTCGTAAATTGTTTGGAAAAAGAAGAAGCGAAGAAACCGCACATTCGAATTTCCATGGTCTATCCCAGGCCCTGAAGTCCGGGGAGAAGGAACGGTCTGCCATACGGGTAGGGGAGGCATTTGAAGAGGATAAAACCGGATGATCTGGCGTTGGTTTACAGGCTGCGAAAGGCAACCTGTTTGCATGGCCGGGATCAGCGGAAATACGGGGTGGATGATACGCTTGGGAAATCGAGGAAAGCATTTCACGCGAACGGCTTTATTACGTATCCGGAAAGTGTATCCGTATCATGGACAGTCGTGGTGACATACATACCTTTATCAAATCCCGATTGGAAATAAAGGTAGCCGGATTTGCCGATGAGCCGGTAATTGTGGCCCGGGAGCGAGTCAATGATTTCAAAAAGGGGACTGACCGGTAAGATAAAATAAAGTAAAGAATAAAGCCCTTTTGTTTTCTTTCTGGTGATTAGTGTCTTCTTTTGAACATTCCAATTACAGTTTTGGCAATAATCAAAGAATTTTTTTATGAGTGTTACAACAAATAACCTGAAGACCATACGGTTTAAAAATCAACTTTACAAGGATTTTAGCACGACGCTAAACAGCCGTGTAAACGAGTATTTTAAAGAAAGAAATTTAGATCGATATGGAAATTGGGAGATGGTTTTGAAGACAATCTTTATGTTTTCCCTTTACCTGATTCCCTACGGATTGGTGGTTGGTGGCGTTATTCAGCAGGTTTCGTTGCTTTTTTTAATGTATTTCGTGCAAGGGGTAGGGATGGCCGGTATCGGTTTGTCCATTATGCATGATGCCAACCATGGTGCCTATTCACGGAGTCCTATCGTGAATAAAATTTTGGGCTATTCGGTCAATATTGTAGGGGGTAATTCCACTAATTGGAAAATACAGCATAATGTATTGCATCACACCTATACCAATATTGCCGGACATGATGAAGATGTGTCTCCAAAGCCCATTCTTCGTTTTTCACCACGTTCGCAAAAATTACCAATCCATCGTTTTCAATACATCTATGCATGGTTTATGTATGGACTGATGACCATCCTGTGGGTAACGATCAAGGATTTTCGTCAACTAGTGGATTATACCAAATCCGGAATGTTGAAAAAACAGACAGGCGTAACCAGGGCCTGGATATGGTTGTTTGTAACGAAATTATTTTATTATGCATATACCTTGGTAATTCCCATGATGGTACTTCCGTTTGCCTGGTGGCAGATCGTGTTGTCCTTTCTGTTGATGCATTATGTGGCAGGATTTATTTTGGGAATCATTTTCCAGCCCGCACACGTAATGGAGGCCAATGAGTTTCCCATGCCGACGGAAGATGGAACCATCGAAAATAACTGGGCGGTTCATCAATTGCAGACGACTTGTAATTTCGCTCATAAAAACAGGATTTTTTCGTGGTATGTGGGTGGCCTCAATTATCAGATTGAGCACCATTTGTTTCCAAATATCTGTCATGTCCATTACCGCAAACTTTCGGCTATCGTAGAAAAGACGGCAACCGAATATGAGATTCCCTATAAGAGTATTCGTTCCTTTCGCGAGGCATTGGTGCTTCACGGACGGATGCTCTATACATTGGGGCATTAAGGTAAGGCTTTTAGATTTCTGATTTTCACACCCTCATTTTTCTGATATGCGATTCCATTTAGTTTGTACCATTGGGGTTGGGTTGTTTTTCGGTTCAATGTATTTGAATGCCCAGGAAATACCCTTACCCGAACATCCCAGACCGGATTTTCAACGTGACGACTGGCAAAACCTGAACGGCAGCTGGCTTTTCGGGTTTGACTCACTGGCAAAGGGAGAAGAATGGGGTTGGACAAAAGGAAACAACACCTTTTCACAAAATATCCGGGTACCTTTTCCCTGGGGGTCGGCACTATCGGGTGTGGAAGATAAAGCCGATATTGGGTGGTACGAGCGGGAGGTGCGGATAGCACCGGAATGGGATGAAAAGCGTGTTTTCCTTACGATTGGGGCATCAGACTGGCAAACATCGGTATGGATAGACGGCCAATTCCTGGGTGTGCATGAAGGGGGCTATGTCCCGTTTTCATTTGAAATACCCAAGGCATTTATCGATGGCAGGCCCCATCGCCTGGTGATCAAAGCGGATGACAAACGAAGGAATTTTACCCTGTATGGAAAGCAGGGCTACGGTAATGCACGTGGGATCTGGCAGACGGTCTACCTCGAAGCCAGGG
>JAOUOM010000164.1 GCA_029880385.1 Cyclobacteriaceae bacterium
GACGAATGGGGGGGATGGTATGATGTGGAAGAAGGTACCAATCCGGGGTTTTTGTATCAGCAAAACACCATGCGTGATGCCATGATAGCCGGTGTTTCACTGAATATTTTTAATAATCATGCGGATCGTGTGCGTATGGCCAACCTCGCCCAGACTATCAATGTGCTACAGGCCGTCCTGTTGACCAATGAGGAGAAAATGATCCTTACCCCGACGTATCACGTGATGAAAATGTACAATGTGCACCAGGATGCACAATTGTTGCCCCTGACTATCGAGACCGGGGATTATGAATTTGAAGGTAAAAAATTGCCGGCTGTGTCGGCATCTGCTTCCAGGGATCAGGAGGGAGTGATCCACATTTCATTGGTCAACATCGATGCAAAAAACAGCCGGGACATTCGCATTTCCCTTCGGGGTGTTGCCTCAAAATCATTGTCGGGCACAATCCTTTCTTCGGGCAGGCTGCAAGACCACAATACATTCGAAAATCCGGACAAAATCACCACTAAATCATTTGCAGGGGCAAAGAAAAAAGGAGAAGAAATAAGCGTGAGCCTTCCACCATTTTCGGTGGTCGTTTTAGAGATCAGATAGACCGGTGCGCAATGGATAAACAATTTGTCATAGGCCTGGATTTTGGGACAGATTCTGTCCGCTCCGTGTTGGTGGATGCCTCCGGTGGTGAAACGCTACACCATGAAGTCCATAATTATCAGCGATGGAAAGAAGGCCAGTTCTGTGATCCGGCTTCCAATCGCTTTCGCCAGCACCCGCTCGATCATCTGGAAGGGATGGAGACGGTCATCCGGAATTTGGTAAAAAACTCGGGTGTCTCGCCGGCGGCAGTCAGGGGGATATGTATTGACACGACGGGATCATCCCCGGTTCCGGTATCGGCAAAGGGGATACCACTGGCCTTACTGCCCGGTTTTGAGACCAATCCAAATGCCATGATGGTACTGTGGAAAGACCATACGGCCATCCGGGAGGCCGAAGAGATCAACCATATGGCCCGGACATGGGGGGGTGTTGATTATACGAGGTATGAAGGGGGTATATACTCATCCGAATGGTTTTGGGCCAAAATCCTGCATATCGCCAGGGAAGATATGGCGGTAAGGAAAGCCGCCTGGACCTGGATGGAGCATTGCGACCTGATGACCTACAGCCTGGTTGGCGGTAGCGATCCCCGGTCGTTCAGGTATAGCCGTTGTGCTGCGGGTCACAAGGCCATGTGGCATCCGGGCTGGGGCGGCCTGCCCGATGATAAATTTTTGCATTTGCTTCACCCATACCTCGTGGAGGTCAAAGACAATCTGTATACCCATACCTATACATCCGACCAGGTAGCCGGCAATTTGTGCAGCAAATGGGCCACACGTTTGGGACTGACCGAACAAACCATCGTGGCGGTGGGTACGTTCGATGCCCATGCCGGAGCAGTAGGGGCAGAAGTGGAGGAATTTACACTTGTCCGGGTAATGGGTACATCTACATGCGATATTATCGTGTCATCCCCTGATGTAGTAGCCAGCCACACGGTGAAAGGCATCTGCGGACAGGTAGACGGATCCGTATTGCCAGGTATGATTGGACTGGAAGCCGGACAATCTGCTTTTGGTGATGTGCTGGCCTGGTTTCGTGACATGTTGATGTGGCCATTGGAAAATCTGCCCTCCCTAAACCTGACACAAGCGCAAAAGGATAAGATCAGTGAAGAAATGATGGCGGAGTTGTCGCGCCAGGCCGGGCAACTGCCCATGCACGCCCACATGCCGGTAGCCCTCGACTGGATCAATGGCCGTCGTACACCCGATGCCAACCAGCAGTTGAAAGCGGCCATCATGAACCTGAACCTGGGAACCGGGGCACCTGAATTATTCAGGGCATTGGTGGAAGCCATCTGCTTTGGATCGAAAAAGATCGTAGAACGGTTTGCACAAGAGGGCGTCGAGATCCGTACCGTAGTGGGCATTGGAGGGGTAGCCAAAAAATCACCTTTCGTCATGCAAACACTGGCCGATGTACTCAATATGCCCATTAAAATCGCAACATCCGACCAGGCACCTGCATTGGGTGCTGCCATGTACGCCGCAGTAGCATCAGGTATCCATCCCGATATGAAAGCAGCTGTACGGGCAATGGGCAATGGGTTTGATGCCACATATCAGCCCCGTGCCGATAAAGTGGCCCATTACGCCGCTTTGTATCAGGAATATGAGCGATTGGGAGATTTCGTAGAAGGCCAAATTCACCATAAAATAGTTAATTAGAATGTCAGCATATAGCGAGCTAAAGCGGGAATCTTTTGAGGCCAACCTCCAGTTGCCAGCCTTGGGTCTGGTTGTATATACCTTCGGAAATGTGAGTGCAGTCGACAGGAGCAAAGGGGTTTTTGCCATCAAACCAAGCGGTGTGCCATACGATGCCCTGAAGGTAGCGGATATGGTGGTATTGGATTTTGAAAACCGCGTCGTTGAAGGCAGCATGCGGCCGTCTTCCGACACAAAGACACACGCATTTCTTTATAGCAAGTGGGAAAAAATAGGAGGCATCGCGCATACGCATGCGACCTATTCGGTGGCCTGGGCACAGGCACAACGTGATATTCCCATTTTCGGTACTACCCATGCCGATCACCTTACAACGGACATACCTTGTGCACCCCCGATGCGTGACGAACTGATTCGTGGCGATTATGAACACATGAGCGGACAGCAGATTACGGATTGCCTGGATGACAAAAAACTGAGTTATGAGGAAGTGGAAATGATTCTGATTGGCAATCATGGGCCATTTACCTGGGGCAAAAATGCCGACAAGGCTGTCTACAACAGTAAAGTACTGGAGGAATTGGCACAAATGGCCTACCTCACCTTGCAGATCAACCCTTTGGCCCCCCGGCTCAAGGATTCATTGATCCAAAAACACTATGAACGAAAACATGGGAAAAAAGCCTATTATGGTCAGAATTAAGGAGTGATGATACGAAAGTTAGAAGAATTTGAAGTTTGGTTTGTGACCGGCAGCCAACATCTCTATGGTGAGGAAATCCTACAAAACGTGGCTTCCCATTCCGGTGAAATCGCACAGGCCCTCAATGTCAGCCCGCATATTCCCGTCAGGGTCGTGTACAAAGCTGTAGTGACCACACCGGATCAGGTATCGCAGGTAGCCATACAGGCCAACGCCTCAGAAAATTGCATTGGCCTGGTGGTCTGGATGCATACGTTTTCGCCGGCCAAAATGTGGATCAGGGCATTGGACATACTCCATAAACCCCTGGCCCATTTCCATACCCAATACAATTCTGAAATCCCGTGGAGTGAGATTGACATGGATTTTATGAACGAAAACCAATCGGCACATGGCGGACGGGAATTTGGTTTTATGGCTACCCGTATGCGCAAAAACCGAAAAGTGATCGTGGGGCATTGGCAAGAAGAAGAGGCCCGCAGGCGGATTGGCATCTGGACACGGGCAGCTGCAGGCTGGCATGTGCTACAACAGACCAAAGTAGCCCGTATTGGTGACAATATGCGCGAAGTGGCGGTGACCGAAGGCGACAAAGTAGAAGCCCAGATGCGGTTTGGCTTTTCGGTCAACGGGTACGGGCTGGGCGATCTGGTAAAGCACATTGACCAGGTGTCGGATGCCGATGTAGCCCGACTGATCAAGGAATATGCCGACCAATACCGGATCGAAAAAAAGGTTTTGGATAGTCATTCACTTGCCGACTCGGCGCGAATTGAGCTTGGCCTGCGGTCATTCCTCACACAGGGGGGATTTGGCGCATATACCAATACCTTCGAAAATCTGCATGGGATGAAACAGCTTCCGGGCATTGCCTCCCAGCGACTGATGGCGGATGGCTATGGTTTTGGTGCAGAAGGCGACTGGAAAACCGCCGCCTTGCTTCACGCAGCAAAAGTGATGGCACAGGGACTGGAAGGCGGCACGTCGTTTATGGAAGACTATACCTATGATTTCCGCCCAGGCCGTTCTCGCGTTTTGGGCTCGCACATGCTCGAAATATGTCCGTCGATTGCCTCGGGCCAGCCACGCTGTGAAGTGCACCCCCTTGGGATTGGGGGAAAGGAAGACCCGGCACGTCTTGTATTTGATGTGGCTCCGGGACAGGCGATCAACGTTTCGCTTGTCGACATGGGCAACCGTTTTCGCCTGCTTGTCAATGAAGTGGATGTCGTCAGCCCGGGAGAGGAATTGCCCAAATTGCCCGTCGCACGGGTGCTGTGGGATCCCCGGCCTAACCTGTCTGTGGCAGCAGCTTCCTGGATACTGGGCGGTGGTGCGCACCATACAGTGTTTAGCAAAGCCATCACCACGGAATTTATAGAGGATTTTGCCGAAATGGCAGGTGTGGAACTGGTCGTGATTGATCAGGAGACATCTGTCCGTGATTTTAAGGACAAACTCCGATGGAACGAAGTATATTTCCACCTTTTTCAAAACCGAATGTAAATGATTTTTCTAAACCTACTGGATATGAACCCGTCAAGCAATATTTATCTACTCCTGCTGGCACTGCTGGTGATGGTGGCATGCTCCTCACCGAAAGCCAATGATGACAAACCGACAAAATCCATTTCCAACGAGTCGTTTGGCACGATGCCCGACGGTACTGTGGTGGATGCGTATACACTCACCAATGAAAATGGAGTCACCATGAAAGTGATCACCTACGGGGGAATTATCACCTCGCTAACTGTACCCGACAGAGCGGGTAACCGCGAGGACATTGTCCTTGGCTATGACAACCTGGATGGCTACCTGGCCGCGACCCCTTACTTTGGGGCCATTATCGGACGCTATGGCAACCGGATTGCCAGGGGAAAATTTTCACTGGACAGCACCGAATATACCCTGGTCATCAACAACATCGGCAACCACCTGCACGGTGGCACGGTCGGCTTTGATAAAGTCATTTGGGCGGCCGAACCTTTTGAATCCGAAACCGGCGCAGGCCTCAGGCTGACGTATACCAGTGCCGATGGCGAAGAAGGCTATCCGGGTACCTTGTCCGTGACAGTGACGTATTGGCTCGATAATGACAATACCCTTTCCTTTGATTATGTGGCCACTACCGACAAAAAGACCATCGTTAACCTTACCCAGCACAGTTATTTTAACCTCACAGGTACGAAGGAAGACATCCTGGGTCACGAATTGGTGCTGAATGCAGCCGCCTTTCTGCCGGTAGACAGCACGCTCATCCCTTTGGGGGAAATCCGGGATGTAGCCGGAACAGCCTTTGATTTTACGGTGGCCAAGCCCATTGGTCGTGACATAGCGGCCGATGACCAGCAGATCACCTTTGGGCTGGGCTACGATCATTGCTGGGCTCTAAACCAGGGGGAAGAAGCGATGAAGTTTGCTGCCTCGGTCTATGAACCGAAAAGCGGCAGGTTTATGGAGGTATTTACCACCGAACCCGGCATCCAGTTTTATTCAGGCAATTTCCTGGACGGCACCATCACGGGCAAAAATAACCAGGTGATCAGTCATCGCTACGGGCTTTGCCTGGAAACCCAGCACTTCCCGGATTCACCCAACCAGCCACAATTCCCTTCGGTTGTCCTGAATCCGGGCGAAGAATACCACACCACAACCAAAATAAGATTTTCAACAAAATAAAAGGACAAAACCAATGAGTAATAAGGCCATCGACCAGCAGGCAGCAGATAACCTGCGCGTACTTTCCATTGCAATGGTGGAAAAAGCCAATTCCGGCCATCCCGGCGGCCCAATGGGTGG
>JAOUOM010000165.1 GCA_029880385.1 Cyclobacteriaceae bacterium
GAAGGCGGCTGACTTCCACGGTTTCCCGTGCAGGTGGGTCTACGTCAAAAAATTCACCATATATGGCATTTACCTTTACAAAATCATCCATGCTTTTGAGGAAAATACTACATTTCACTACATGCGAAAAATCGCATCCGGAGGCAGCAAGTATCCGCTGAAGGTTTGTCATGACCTGTCGGGTTTCCTTTTCAATGTCTTCTGTAATAAATGTGCCCTGGAGCTGGTCAATGGCTATTTGCCCGGATACAAACAACAGATTTCCGGTTTTGACTGCCTGGCTGTAAGGTCCGATGGGGGCTGGTGCTTCGGGTGCATGAATGATTTTTTTCATGGCTAATGGTTGTTAAATGATTTTCAGACGAAAATAAGGTTATTTTACAAACGTAGGGTTCTCTTTGGATAAAAAGGAGTGTTTGTTTATAAATTCATGTGATTTTCATCCATTTAAAGCGTTGGATCAAATGTGGATGCAGCGAAATGGTTTTCAAAAAGTAACTTTACCGCCTTATTGCCTTTCTGCAATCAGGAAGGCATCTTAGGATAAAAAAGATAAAATCATGTCAGGTATTTCACAAACAGTAAGTCGGTGGACAGCAAAATGGGCCTTTCGGATATTTAAAGTACAGCGTTATGTAAAGTCTGCCTACGGCTTGTCGATGCTTTATCATAAAGACCGGACCTTTACCTTGGCCGTAAAAGGGAAATATGGGGATGATTTGATAAATGAATTACAGGACTTGACCCGGGATGATTTGTTTATTGACATTGGGGCCAATATTGGCTTGTTTTCACTGTGGGTATCCAAATACAAAGGTTCAAAAGTGATTGCTTTTGAGCCCAATCGTTCCATTTTTCAATTGTTTGTGGCCAATCTTCGGAAAAATGCTTGTGAATCGGTGACACCCATTAATGCCGCCATTTCGAATGTGGATGGTGAGGTGACATTTAACGTAGTAAAGGGCCATTCCGGAAAATCACATATAAGCGTTGAAGAAACGGGGGTAAAAGTGCTTTCGTTTTCAAAACATCTGCTGGGATGGATCGGAAAGTTGAAATACCAAAAGGGGACCATCAAAATTGATGTAGAGGGTGCTGAACTTTTGGTATTGAAAGAAATATCCTTTCTGTTGGAAAGCCCATTACGGATTCAAAAAGTGATCATCGAAATTAATGAAGACCATTTACAGCGATTTGGATCTGAAAAACAGGCTATATATTTCCTGATGAAGGAACTCGGTTTTACGCCGTTGCGACAACAGGTTTCCGGGCATTACGATGAAATATTTACCCGGAAACCTGTCACTCACTAACGCAGCTACTCCACCGTGACAGATTTTGCCAGGTTTTGGGGCTGGTCCACATTACAACCGCGTAAAATGGCCATGTGATACGATAACAACTGGAGTGGCACCACAGATACGAGAGGCATTAACGCTTCATGTGTTTTGGGGACTTCAATTGTATAATCGGCCATTTGAGAGATAAGGTTTCTCCAAGAGACTATTTGCCTTCTTTTTTAAACACTTCCAATTTACTGTTTTCGATTGTTGCCAGTCCGGCACTATCATAGCCCCGGTATTCCAGTCTACTGAGGCCAGTAACAAGAAAAGGGTATGCTGGTTGATGACCGACATACCCGACAATTCCGCACATATTTTAAGCTATTTTAAGGTGGTATAATAGATTCGCAGCTTTACGCCGGGAGCTAACAGGCGAGACTCCTGTAAGGAGACAAACTTGTTAGGGGTAACCACCAAATTATGTGCTGTTATTTTTTTGTTTTCAATGTATTGATTAACGGCATACTGCGTGAAAAATGTCACATCACCCGCATATACGGTTGAATCCAGTTTATTTGTGAATAGTTGCGTCGTGTTGTTATTGAAATAACTTTCGTTGCTGAGGACCACATAATTTTTGGCATCCTTATACACTCCCTCGCCATGAATACCATACTGTTCGTCATGGATATAATACCGAAGGCTGCTTATCGGTACGTCAAGGACATCTGTCTCTGACACCAGTTCGGCTTTATTGATGATGATTTTTCCGGAATTTTGGACAAAATCTATAAACGGATGTAAACCTACCAGCGAATAAACGCCAAAAAGCGGGCTTACATAAGTGAAATCAGAGGACACCGAAAATGTATCGGTTGTTTGCAGGTTTTCAATGACCGTACCTGCAGTGTTTCGGGTAATGTGTGTAATGTGGTTACTCTTAAAATCCAGCCGGGTTTCATACACGGTAGCACTATCGTCATGCATGTACATGACCATGCGGGAACTGTCCGAAAGCAGGTCGACCGTAAGGGCTGACAGGTTATTTTCAGCAGAATAGATGGCTAGGATATCAGAAAATTTTAATTTCTCACTGGTTGTTGATAACAGGTTCAGACGGTCAAATATGTATTTGCCCAGACTGTTGGCCTTATAGCTTACTACCTGGTTGGCACTGGTCACATTGAAACGTAGGGTATCTACCACCAGCGAATCTTGTACCAAGTCGTGTGTATACAGGTATATGACGTCATCAAACAGGACATTATTTGGGAAATATTTGCCTTTCTTCAGTGACTTTACATACAATTCAACATTTCCGCCATCTTGCGTTCGGAAGTTTTCGAGTTGAAGTTTTAAGAGTAGCGAATCATAATAAAGCGTGTCTGCCGGAATAGAACCCCCGGCAATATTCAGCTCCGCATATCCGGTGGCCTCTATTGATCCGAATACCGGATGCGAAAATCTTCCGGTTACTATGGCGTTTTCGCTATCGGTCCGCAGACTATCGATAAAAATATTCGTTGTATGTAGGCTGAATTCCTGAAATTCTACACTTGTATTATTGAAGGCATCATCCTCTACTTCCAACCCGTTTCCTTGTTCACAAGAAAAAAAAGCCATTGCAATTACAGCTGGTATCAGCAATGGCTTTATCCTACCCAATAAGTTCATTATATAAGTTAAAGTACGATTCTTCCAGGTTCTCTTTTTCAAATGTTCGGATGCTTTTTGCTGATGACATTTCGTTAATCAGGTTTTTAAAACTTTCGGTTGATTCCTCTTCCGGATAATTTACGGCATCGGCGTATTCCATTCCGATTTTAATAAAACCTTCATAATCTGCTGTTTTCAATGGGTTGAGCATTGCATCATCGATATCGATCATTTTTACTTTATCAAAAAGATCCTCGCCAAATTTATGACTGAATTTGTTATTATGAATGGTAAATACAGTTTTTGAGTTCTGGAAGATGGGATCATTTTTATAAGTGGTCTTTACATATAAAGGGATAAGGCTCGTCATCCAGTCATTGCAATGTATAATGTCGGGTGCCCATCCTAGTTTTTTCACTGTTTCTAAAACGCCTTTGCAGAAAAATATTGCCCGCTCGTCATTGTCTTCATAAAAGTTGTCTTCTTTATCAAAAAAGACAGATTTACGATGAAAATAATCTTCATTGTCAATGAAATATACCTGCAACTTGGCTGTTGGGATGGATGCGACTTTGATCACAAGTGGTTTTTCTTCGTCTCCTACTGAGATATTGATCCCCGATAACCGTACTACTTCATGAAGCCGGTTTTTTCGTTCATTTATCAGACCAAACCGAGGCACTAAAATCCGTATTTCCATGCCTTTTTCCTGCATTGCCTGTGGTAGCCGACGAACAAAATCGGCAACTTCTGTGGTTTTTAGGAATGGATTGATTTCACTTGCAACATAAAGGATCTTGATATTCGACATAATATCTTTATTTGTGTGAGGGAATTAAAAATGAGCTCAAAATTACCATATTTTTGCTTCATTTTCAATTGTTTATTAAAACATCATAAATCACCGGCTATAAATACAGATGCTTGTAATCCATGATCCAGACCATTTGAAAGCGGAAATCCGATCCCTGAAAGTGGCGGGCAACAAAATTGGTTTCGTCCCAACGATGGGGTTTCTCCACGACGGACACCTCGCTTTGGTGCAGGAAGCACTGACAGAAAACAATTGGGTTGTTGTCAGCATTTTCGTGAATCCACTTCAATTTAATAACCCCGAAGACTTCCTGCTCTATCCACATGACCTGCCGGCAGATTTAGAAAAGCTAAAGAAGGCAGGTGTCCACATGGTTTTTGTGCCCAGTAAAGAAGCGATGTATACAGAAAAACCAACCGCAACCTTGTCTTTTGGCACACTCGAGTCTACGATGGAGGGAAAATATCGCCCGGGACATTTTCAGGGGGTGGGGGTGGTTGTGGCCAAACTTTTTAATATGGTAAGTCCGGACATGGCCTATTTTGGATTAAAGGATCTTCAGCAATTTCTTATCATCAGGGCTTTGGTACGTGATTTATCGTTTCAAATAGAGGTGAAAGGCATGCCGACCGTACGTGAAAAAACCGGATTGGCCTTGTCATCGCGAAATGCACGATTGTCAGAAGCCGGGCGTCAGCAGGCTGCGGCTATTTTTCAGGGATTGAAAATTGCAGAAAAAGAAATTATGGAACGTCGCCCCCCAATCGATGTAGTAAAGGGGCTGCAGCATTTTTATCAACAAAACCCCGGGCTTAGGGTCGAGTATGCGGAACTGGTTTCGGCCGAAACTTTGTTGTCCGTGACATCCTACGAAGTGTCCGGTTACGTGGCCTTGTGCGTGGCGGTATACGTAGAAGGTGTAAGATTAATTGATAATCTATATTTGCGGCTTTAAAAATTAAATACATGCGGATTGAAGTATTAAAATCAAAAATCCATCGTGTGAAAATCACGCAGGCAGAGCTTCATTATGTTGGATCCGTCACAATTGACGAGGAGTTGATGCTGGCGGCTGACCTTGTGGAAAATGAAAAAGTTCAGATTGTCAACATCAACAATGGAGAACGTCTGGAGACCTATGTAATCAAAGGCGAAAAAGGGACAGGTGAAATATGCCTTAACGGGCCGGCAGCCCGAAAGGCACAGGTAGGCGATATTGTCATTATTATCTCCTATTGTTCGATTGAAAAACAGGAAGCGAAATCACATAAACCAATAATTGTTTTTCCAGATCAATTTAATCGTTTAATCTAGCGTTATGCAAAAACGTATTTCGCAAGTATTTCGCTATATTATTCCATTGGCATTGGCGGTTTTGTTGCTTTATTATGCCTTTCGCAACATTGATCTGGATGAGTTTCTGAGTCGTGTGCACGAGACCAATTTTATGTGGGTTTATGCATCCATTGTCCTTTCGCTTGCCGGTTATATATTGCGGGCCTATCGGTGGAACCTGTTGCTTAAACCACTGGGTTATTATGTGAACACCTACCGGACTACCTTGGCTGTACTGGTTGGCTATTTGGCTAATCTTGCCTTTCCAAGACTGGGTGAAGTGACACGATGTGCCATTCTGAAAAAAACGGATCACGTTCCACTCACGTTATCACTGGGAACGGTCATTACCGAACGGATTATCGATACCATCACACTGTTTTTACTGATTACCTTATCCTTTCTTCTTGAATTTGAGTTAATAACCACATTTATGGTCGAAGCCCTTGCCGGGCTGCAATTAAATGTCACAACGATCCTGGTGGTTAGTGGGGCAGCAATCGGACTGGCCGTCCTTGTTTTTTATTTTATTCTGTTGAAAAGCACAAGACTGGCTGTCAAAATCAGGGAATTTCTGAGAGGTTTGTACAAAGGGGTCTTGTCTATAAAAGGAGTAGAAAATCCCGTTTTGTTTATCCTGTCTACGGTCTTACTATGGGTGATTTATTACCTGATGGCCTATAT
>JAOUOM010000166.1 GCA_029880385.1 Cyclobacteriaceae bacterium
ATATCACCCTTTACAAATTTGTAATTGTCTTTTTTCTCTATGTCACTGAGATTGGCAAGGTTGCCGGCATAAGTAAGGGCATCCAGGTTGATGATTTGGTAGTCAGGATACAGGGTAACGAAGCGTCGAACAACATGAGAGCCGATGAATCCTGCACCGCCGGTGATAAGTAGTGTTTTCATTTCGTATAAAAATTTCGGTACCACTTTACAAATTCATGAATCCCTTTTTCTACTGTGGCGGAAGGCTGGTACCCTACTGCCTCCATCAGGTCAGAAACATCTGCATAGCTGTCGGGTACATCACCCACCTGCATTTCCATGTAATTCAGTATGGCGTCCTTGCCAATTTCCTTTTCAATGGCTCGGATGAATGTCATCAATTCCACGGGATTGTTGTTTCCAATATTAAAAATGCGATACGGTGCATAACTGGTATTGGGGTTGGGGGCTTCGGCTTTCCAGTCGGGATCGGCTTTTGAAACAGCGGGTAAAACCCGGAATATTCCTTCGATGATGTCGTCGATATACGTAAAATCCCGCTTCATTTTGCCATGATTGTACACATCGATGGGGCGACCTTCGAGTATGTTTTTTGTGAAAATAAACAAGGCCATATCCGGCCTGCCCCAGGGGCCATATACGGAGAAAAACCGAAGGCCTGTCACGGGCAAGTGGTAAATACTGGCATAGGAATGAGCAAGCAGTTCATTTGCTTTCTTGGTAGCCGCATACAATGACAGGGGATGGTCTACCCGATCTCCGGTCGAAAAGGGCATTGTGCGTACAGCACCATAGACGGAGCTGGATGAAGCAAAAACAAGGTGTTTTACCTGATGGTCTTTGCAGCGCTCCAGGATATTAACAAACCCAATGATATTTGATTCAGTATAGTCAAACGGATGCTCCAGCGAATGCCTTACACCAGCTTGTGCGGCCAGGTTAACGACATATTCAAATGAATACTGTTGAAATAGGGATGAAAGTGCGTTTGTGTCTGCCAGTTCCATTTTCACAAATACAAAGCCCTTTTCCTTTTCCAGAACCTCAATCCGGTTTTTTTTCAGGGAGACATCATAGTACGTGTTGAGGTTGTCAAGTCCAACTACCCGATGACCCTCTTTGAGAAGCCTCCAACACAAATGAAAACCGATGAAGCCGGCCGCACCGGTTACTAAAATGGGCTGTGAAGTTTGGATCAAAACGGATGATGGTTTAAAATTTGCATGAAAAATGGAAATGCCGATATGGTGCTCATTCAGTCCGAAATTAGGTGATTGGAGTAGTTTCTCCCACAAAAATATGCCATTAGCCCTATATGCTCTGCTTTTTTGTTATTCCTTTTTAATATGCCTGCATGTTGTGGCAACCTGTTTCGTCAATAGGGTGTAGTTAATTCTTTTTGTATGAAGTCCAGGCCCAATAGTAAGGCCTTGAGGTCTTCATTGCTGATTGGATTGGCATTGTGTGAATGATAGTCTTGCATACCATCTCTTGAGACAGGGATGGTTTCCACATAATTGAGGCTTCGGTCATCACATTTGATTCGGTAGTAATCCCCCATGTCCTGACTTTTTGCCAATTCATCGGCTGTAAGTAATGTTTCAAAATGTTTTTCACCGTGGCGGGGGCCAATGATTCGGATATCTTTTTTGACCTGAAACAATTCGCACAGAACATCTGCCAGTTGGTCAACGGTGGCTGCGGGGGCTTTCCTGATCAGTATATCGCCGGATCCGGCCTGATCGAATGCTGTCCTGACCAATTCGACGGCCTGCGCGGGGGTCATCATAAACCGGGACATATTGGCATCGGTTATGGTGATGGGCAAACCATTTTTTATTTGTTTTACAAATAAAGGAATTACAGAACTGCGACTTGCCATTACATTCGAGCAGCGTGTAGTGGCAATAATGGTTTTTCGGGATACGCGTGATTTGGCCACGGCCACTTTTTCCATCATGGCTTTGGATATGCCCATGGCATTGACCGGGTGTGCTGCCTTGTCGGTGCTTAGGCAGATGACTTTTTTGACCCCGTTAGCCACTGCAATGTCCAGGACATTTTCTGTTCCCAAAATGTTGGTTTTTACGGCTTCCATCGGAAAGAACTCACAGGATGGGACCTGTTTCAGTGCAGCAGCATGAAAGATGTAGTCTACTCCTTCCATGGCATATTGCAGGCTGTGCTTGTCACGTATGTCGCCAATATAAAACGAGACCCGGTCTGATTGATACAACTGGCGCATATCGTCCTGCTTCTTTTCATCCCGACTGAAGACACGTATTTCCCCAATATCTGTCTGAAGGTATTCTTTCAGGACGGCATGACCAAAAGATCCTGTGCCACCCGTTATTAATAATGTATTGTTTTTCAGCATGTGGCGATGGTTCATCGGCTATTATCAGCGGAAAGTTAAGCAGATAGGGCAAAGAAGTTGGTGGTTTTGTCCGAAACCGGGCTGTACGGCTATTCCCTTTGAAAAGTTAGTGACGATTGGGTAAAACCCTCCTACCTTTGCGGTGTGCGTACGCTGATAGCCCTTATCCATAAAGATTACCTGGTTGATTTCAGGCAAAAATACCCCGTTGCAGGGATCGTGTTGTACATATTTGCCACTATCTACATTTCCTATCTGGCTTTCAATACTACCATTTCACCTACTACCTGGAATGCCCTGTATTGGGTCATTTTGCTTTTTGCCTCCATTACGGGGATTTCAAAGAGTTTTTCACAGGAAATGGATCGAACGCTTTATTATTATTTTTTATGTACGCCATCGGTTGTATTGGGAGCCAAGTTGATCTATCACCTGATTTACCAGTATTTCCTGGTATTGCTGAGTGTGATTTTGTTTTGGGTGTTTTTGGGTTTTCCGGTAGAAAATGTTTCGTTGTTTTTAGTAAACCTGTTTATCGGTTCGACTGGAATTGCGGTCGGGTTCACCATGATATCATCACTTTCTTCCAAAACAGGAAACCCGTCGACGATGATGGCCATCCTGGGATTTCCCGTGATCATCCCCGTATTACTTTTGTCAGTGACCAATTCCAGACAGGTATTGCTGGGGGCCTCCTGGGTGGATATTTCAGGCAATGCCATCGCCCTGATGTCCGTCATAGTGATTATCATTGCACTTTCGTTTATACTGTTTCCATATAGTTGGAGGGATTGACTTGAAATTCAGGCATTTAACGTGGGGAAATACGTAATACACAGGCATGCATGACCTGGGAGAAAACGAAAAAACCGAAGCAGGCCATTAATGTTTTTGCAACTGGCATATGCCGATGGATACAGGTAAAAAAGCGGGTGTATTGAAACAAATTGTAGTAACATGAACTATCTGATCAGGACAAATTGGTGGAAATGGGTGGTCATGATCCTCCTGGTATATACCATAGTGGCCGGATTGGTGATGGCTGTGCCCCGGTTGCCGATTCTGAATGAAACCATCCGTAACCTTCATTTTCACGTCCCCATGTGGTTTGGGATGATATTTCTGTTTGGAGGGTCTGTATTTCACGCCATCCGGTACCTGGGAACCAAAAACCTGAAATATGATGCCTATAGTAAGGCTCTCATGGACACAGGTCTTCTGTACGGCGTACTCGGCATAACCACGGGCATGTTGTGGGCGAGTTTTACCTGGGGAGAACCCTGGAGCAATGACCCCAAGCAAAATGCCTCGGCCGTGGCCTTGCTCATCTATTTTGCCCTGATGGTGTTGCGGGGATCGCTCAATGACGACCAGCAACGGGCAAGAATTGCTGCAGTGTACAATATTTTTGCGTTTGCGGTACTGGTACCTTTGTTGTTTATACTGCCAAGGCTTACCGACAGCCTGCATCCGGGAAATGGTGGAAACCCCGGCTTCAATGCCTATGACCTGGACAACAACCTGCGACTGGTATTTTATCCGGCAGTCATCGGGTGGACAATGCTGGGTTTTTGGATCGCTACCCTGAAAAGCAGGTATTTATTATTGGAAATAAAAAGAGATGCGTAAATACATAGTTACTTTACTGTTGTTGCCAGGGTACATAGCAAGTGTATTGGCCCAGTCTTCTGATATCGAAATGGCTGACCAGTTTCGTGGAGAGGGAAAGATCTACATTGTTATTGCCGTAATCCTGTTGATTTTGGGGGGAATTTTTCTTACGTTATTGCGGTTAGGGAAAAAGCTGACCAAGCTTGAACAAGAAATTGAAGACGAAAAAAAATGAAAAAATCACATATTTTCGGAATTGTCATCATCGCCATCGCCATCGGCGTAATCGTATCCACGGCGGGAAATGCCAGCAGTTATGTTACGTTTTCGGAGGCAAGGTCCATTGCGGATAGTGGGAGCAAAGCCAAAATCCACGTAGTGGGAACGCTGAAAAAAAATGACCAATCAGAAATTATTGGCATTGAGCCCAGCCCTGACATGCTTTCGTTCAAATTTATCATGCTTGATGAAAACAGGAACGAACAGGTAGTGTTGCATGCGAACCCGATTCCTCAGGATTTTGAGAAATCTGAACAGGTAGTCGTCGTAGGATCCTATCATAACGATATGTTCATTGCGGACAAGATATTGTTAAAGTGCCCTTCCAAATACCAGGAAGAGGAAATCAAAATCTGATTTATGGTTCATTATTTTATAGGCAATCTGGGTCACCTGTTGGTGATCTTTTCGTTTGTTGCAGCAATCATTGCATCGGTCTCGTATGTCATGGCTGTCCAAAAAGACGATTCTTCCTGGCAGCGATTGGGCCATTATGGTTTTTATGTTCATTCAGCGGCTGTTACAGGAATTTTCATCGTCCTGTTTTTCATTATCAACCGTCATTATTTTGAGTACCATTATGCGTGGAATTATAGTTCGCGCTTTTTACCCATCTATTATCAGGTTTCCAGTTTCTGGAACGGTCAGGAGGGCTCCTTTTTGTTGTGGATGTTTTGGAATGTGGTGTTGGGCCTTATTCTGATACGGACCAATCTTTTCTGGCGCCCTTCAGTTATGGCGGTCATGGCCATTACTCAGGTATTTTTGGCTTCCATGGTGATGGGGGTCGTCTTCTTCGATTTCCGGCTGGGTAGTTCACCTTTTCTTTTGCTTCGCGATGTAGTGCGAGATGCTGTTTTTACCCTTAATCCGGAGTTTGTTCCCGAAGATGGAAATGGATTGAACCCGCTTCTTCAAAATTACTGGATGGTCATCCATCCGCCCACTTTGTTTTTGGGTTTTGCAGCTACGGTCGTACCTTTTGCCTACGCCATTGCCGGGCTATGGCTTGGTAAATACAAAGAGTGGGTCCGTCCTGCCCTGCCTTGGGCTCAGTTTGCTGCTCTGATCCTGGGAATTGGGATATTAATGGGTGCATATTGGGCCTATGAAACCCTTAATTTTGGTGGGTATTGGAACTGGGATCCGGTGGAAAATGCCATTTATGTGCCATGGCTTACCCTTGTAGCGGCCATTCATATGATGATCGTATACCGTAAAAACGAGCATGCGCTCAAAGCAGCTCTTATTTTTACCATCGTTACGTTTATATTAATTCTATATTCGACTTTCCTTACCCGTAGTGGCATATTGGGGTCAGCATCCGTTCATTCATTTACAGACCTGGGTCTTTCCGGCCAGTTGCTGATTTACCTGGGCTTTTTCATGTTCTTTTCGGTCTTTTTACTGATTGTAAGGTGGAAGCACCTGCCGGTAACCGATGGGGAAGTAAGTGTGTATTCACGTGAATTTTGGATATTTATGGGTGCGGCTACACTG
>JAOUOM010000167.1 GCA_029880385.1 Cyclobacteriaceae bacterium
TTCTTGGCTCCACCAACCGGGTAATGGGAGAGGCAATTGGCAAAGTATATGTGGCTGAAACATTCCCCCCGGAAGCCAAAGCCAATGCAGAAGAAATGGTCGCCAACCTGATCCGGGCATTTGAAAGCCGCATCCAAAAACTGGAGTGGATGTCGGCCGAAACCAAAGAACAGGCATTAAAAAAACTAAGTAAACTGACCGTAAAAATCGGCTATCCCGATGAATGGAAGGATTATTCGGGGCTAAAGGTGGAAAACGCAGGGGAAAGCTATAGCTACCTTGGCAACATGGAAAATGCCTGGAAATTTGAATTCGGGGAAAGCCTGAAAGACCTTGGCCAGCCAGTGGATAAAAAAGAATGGGGCATGAGCCCACAAACTGTCAATGCGTATTTTAATCCGCTAAACAATGAAATTGTGTTCCCGGCAGCCATTCTTCAGCCCCCATTTTACAACTACAAAGCCGATGCCGCTATGAACTACGGAGGCATGGGTGCCGTAATTGGCCACGAAATCTCGCACGGGTTTGACGACCAGGGCAGCCGGTTTGATCCGGAAGGCAATATGGTAAACTGGTGGACCGAAGAAGACCAGCAACAATTTGAATCACGGACAAGCCAGCTGGTAGCACAGTTTGACAGCTACCAACCCCTCGACAGTGTATTTGTCCAGGGACGGCTTACACTCGGCGAAAACATCGGGGACCTGGGCGGCCTCAATGCGGCCTATGATGCACTACAGCTGTACTATCAAAACCATGATCGTCCGGATTTGATAGACGGGTTTACCCAGGAACAACGGTTTTTTATCAGCTGGGCAACCATCTGGCGTACCAAATACCGTGACGAGACTTTACGGACACAAATTCTGACCGACCCCCATAGTCCCGGAATGTACCGAGCCATCGGGCCGTTGGTCAACATGGAACTGTTTTTCAACGCCTTTGATATAAAAGAAGGTGACAAACTCTGGAAACCTGAAGCGGAACGGGTGATCATCTGGTAAGCGGGTGCGTGGCGGTTGGCCTTTGGCCAACCGCCACGCACTTATTTTTTTATCTGCCGGACAATCATATGTGCATGCTCACGCGAGTTTTCAATAAACCATTTGTTGGTCTTGAGGCCTCCACATATCACCCCTGCCAGGTAGATTCCCGCCACATTGGTTTCCATCGTATCCGGATTGTAGGTCGGCGTGCAATATGCATCCTGACCAATGGCAATCCCCATCGACCGTAAAAATGTGAAGTCGGGCTGATAGCCCGTCATCGCCAACACAAAATCGTTTTTCAATGTTAGCGGACCCTCCGGACTCAATATATCCAGTTCATGAGAACGAATATGCGTTATTGACGATTGAAAATACGCCTGTATAGAACCTTCTGCAATGCGGTTGACAATGTCGGGGCGTACCCAATACTTCACCGATGGCCCGATTTCCTCCTCCCGAACAATCATGGTGACAGAAGCCGCCCCTTTTCGGTACGTCTCCAATGCCACATCCACTGCTGAATTGGCCGCTCCAACTACTGCTACATGCATACCGAAATAGGGGTGGGGATCATCGTAGTAATGCTTCACTTTTGGCAAGTCTTCGCCCGGTACGTGAAGCAGGTAGGGCAGGTCATAAAACCCCGTAGCCAATACGATGTTTTTAGCCCGGTAATCCGTTTTCGTTGTTTTTACAACAAAATAATCCGTGTCCTTCCTCACTTCCATCACCTTTTCATAAAGTTTTACGTCCAGTTTCCAGCTCATGGTGACACGGCGGTAATATTCCAGAGCTTCGGGCCGTGTGGGCTTTGGGTTGTTGGAAATAAACGGCACTTCGCCAATCTCCAGGCGATCCGATGTGGAAAAAAACGTCATGTTGGCCGGGTAATTATAAATGGAGTTCACCAGGCATCCTTTGTCCACGATCACATGGCTTAGACCTGCTTTTTTGGCCTCAATCCCACATGCCAGACCAATAGGCCCTGCGCCAATAATCAGTACGTCCGTCATAAACATTCTGTAATTTCAAAAGGGGTAATACAAAAATCCATCCTGAAGTCGTGGGGCTCGACAAACGGAAAACAATCGAATAGCGGGCTCAGGCTACATCCAATCCGCCGGGCTCCCGCTGGCAATAGGTGCAGCATCCGGTCATAATAGCCCTTGCCATACCCTACACGGTTACCCATTTTGTCGGCCGCCAGCAAAGGAACCAGCACAGCCGTGACCAGATCCAGGTTGGCTGGTTCGCCCGTCACTGGCTCGGGAATCCCAAAACTGTTATTTTCCAACACCAACTGGTCATTGTATTGAAAATGAAGCATTTCCGCTTTGTCAAACAACGTGCGGGTTACCACGACGGTAGCACCCTGCCGGTAATAATGCTGCAGAAGCGGAAACGTGTCCGGCTCCCTGTTGCGGACAATCGGCAGGTAGACGTGCAAGACAGACGCATCCAGCCGGTCGAGCAACGTACGGGCATTTTCTGCAAACAAGCGGTTTCGCTTCTCGTATTCATGCGCGCATACCCTTCGTTTTTGGGAAAGGATTTCCCTGCGGAATATCGTTTTTGTCAGTCCTCCCAAAACTGGTAAAAAGTAAAATCAAGCGGGTCAAAATGCTGAAACAGGCCTGGCAAAAATGAGGGGTTGTTCAAATGAAAATTGAGGAAATTTTCATGCCGCTCCTGCAGGCCCCCTCCGGGAAATAACTTCGCACGGAGGCCGTCTATCTGCGCCATGGCTGTCTCATTTTGTGTTTCCTGTGCCTTTTTTAATCGTTTTCCAATGGCTTCCATACCTTTCAGGGCTTTGGCCGTCTCGGCCCCAATAAAACCCTCCAGACTTTTGTCGATCGAAATAGCTTTTGCCTTTACCTGCTCAAACAATTGTGCCAGGGCCGCCATGTCATCATCAAGTACATGCTCATCCCCAATGTGGCGGCGCAGGTACTCTGCCTTTATCTCGTGGTTGTCACGAAAATACTGCTGAAGCTCCAATCCGAGTTTTTCCACTTTTTTGGCCGTGGCTTTATTGATCACCATACCAAAGTTTCGGGGCAACAATACAGGAAAAGATACCTGATAGTGTGCAAAAACTCCCTTTAACTGCATCCAGTAGACCATTTCGGCCGGGCCTCCGATATAGGCAATGTTTGGCAGGATGGTTTCCTGGTACACCGGACGCATGATCACGTTTGGACTGAAATGCTCCGGTTCCCTGTCGATGGCAGCCAATAGCTCCTCCTTTGTAAATACAAGGTCTTTGTTGTTGACAGAAAAGCGGCCATTTTCCTCCACGATCCGCTCACGATATCCATTGAGGTAAAAGAAATTGATCTTTCGTGCAAAGGCCTGCGATTTATACCCCGCTTCGCTAAGTGCCTCGTTCGTAGACGTTACAATCCCGTTGGCCACTTGTTCGGCCACATCACTTTTGATCACGGGTGCAAACAGGGTTTTCAGTCTTCTATGGTCTGCATCGAGCACCACAAGACCCTGGTCACCGAACAACTCATTGATATAATACCGGACAGCATCCGCAAGGGAAGAGCTGTCGAGATAGGCACGTTCAAACAAATCGATCGATTCGGGCAATTGCTCCAGGACGACATTGAGCGATTGCGTGGCAAAACGACCCACCGGCCCGTTCTGGGCTGTCTCCCAGGTATATTTTTTGCCGAATAAATGAAAATGGTTGATTTCCTCAAAATCATGGTCTTCGGATGCCATCCAGTATACGGGCACAAAATGATAGTCAGGGAATGCCTCCTTGAGCCTTTGGGCCAGATTGATGGTCGTGACGATTTTGAAGATAAAATATAGGGGACCCGTGAAAATATTCAGCTGATGCCCGGTCGTGACGGTAAACGTATTATCGGCAGAAAGCGACAGGATATTGTTCAATACACGATCGGTCTTCGTGAGCGGGCCATATTGTTCCTGGAGTACTTCGGTAAGTACTACCCTGTTTTCCATGGATAGTTTGCGTTCACGAATTAGTGCCCCCAACCCTTCCATATCAGGCTGATACGCATAAAAATCACGAAGTTTTGGATTCTGTTCAAGATAATCCAAAAACATCTGACTAAATGCCCCTGTCTCCCTGAGCGTTGTTTTTGTTACGTTCATAATTTTAAACTGGTATTCCTTCCAGGTCATAAGCTGACGACCCGGTAATTTTTACTTGGGCAAAATCGCCAATCCGAAGGTATGTGTCCTTTGCGGAGATGATAACCTCATTGTCCACTTCCGGACTGTCATGCTCCGTTCTTCCAATAAAAAAGCCCCCTTCCATGCGGTCGATCAGCACAGAAAGTATTTTGCCTTCTTTCTGCTTGTTTATTTCCGCCGAAATGGATTCCTGAAGTTCCATGATCTCCGCCACACGCGCTTCCTTTACCTCATCGGGGACATCGTCCTCCATGGTATAGGAATGCGTTTGCTCTTCGTGTGAATAGGTAAATACGCCCAGTCGTTCAAAACGACATTTTTCAACGAAATCCATCATTTCCTGAAAATCCTCCTCCGTTTCACCCGGATGTCCGACAATCAGCGTGGTACGCAGGGCAATCCCCGGCACTTTTGCCCGAATGTTCTCGATAAGGGCCTCTGTTTTTTCGCGGGTGGTTCCCCGCTTCATTACTTGCAGCATCCGCGTCGATCCATGTTGCAATGGGATGTCAAGGTAGTTGCAAATAGTTGGTTTGCGGGCCATCACATCCAATACATCTTCGGGAAAACCGGAAGGAAAGGCATAGTGTAGCCGGATCCAGTCCAACCCTTCTATTTCGGAAAGCCGCTCCAGCAACTCGGCCAGGTTTCGTTTTTTGTAGAGGTCCAGGCCATAGTAAGTAGAGTCCTGTGCAATCAGCAATAGCTCACGTGTGCCGTTTCGCACCAGCGAAGTGGCTTCTTTCACTATCTCTTCTATCGGTCTCGACACATGGCCTCCGCGCATAAGCGGAATGGCACAAAATGAGCAGGGGCGGTCGCACCCTTCGGAAATCTTGATATAGGAATAATGGCGTTCGGTGGTGGTAATCCGTTCGCCCAAAAGTTCCTGTTTGTAATCGGCATTGAATTTCTTAAGCAACATGGGCAGTTCCATCGTGCCAAACCAGGCATCCACCTGGGGGATTTCCTTTTGCAGGTCGTCGCGGTAACGCTGCGACAGGCAGCCTGTCACGTATACCTTGTCCACCAGTCCTTCCTCTTTGGCATCGGCATAACGCAGGATGGTATCGATCGACTCCTGCTTGGCATTGTCAATAAAACCACAGGTATTGATGATGATGATATTGGCTTCATCCTCTTGTGATTCATGGCCTGCATCAATGGCATTGCCTTTCAATTGCGTCAGCATCACCTCTGAATCCACCAGGTTTTTTGAACACCCGAGGGTGATGATGTTAACCTTGTCTTTTTTTAAGCCCTTCGTTTTCAAACTTTCCTCCAAATTTTACGCAAAGCTAATACAAATGGGCCGTGTGAATCGTTCCACATCGGATGCCTTTGGTTAACTTTGACCACTTTATGCGAACCCTGCTTGTTTTCTTTTGTTCCCTGATTTTGTTTTTTTCCTGCAACCAGATCGATGATTGCCAGTTGAACCCCTATTCCGAATGGCTGTCCGTGCAGGTAAAGCATCGTACCAAGGCACCGCTGTACTTTGATTCACTCACAGTCGAAGGATTGGGGCGGGTGGCCTATGACCCCACATTTGCCCTCTCCTCCTTTTCCGTACCCCTGGATTTTGCC
>JAOUOM010000168.1 GCA_029880385.1 Cyclobacteriaceae bacterium
ATACTGATATCATGATCAATTGCAATGACGGAGGGGCCAATGTAAGCCTGAATGGCGGACAAACCTGGTCAACGCAGCTTAATCAGCCTACTTCGGAATTTTACCGGATCACAGTGGACCACCAGTTTCCCTATCGTCTTTATGCCGGGCAACAGGACAATACGACCATTTCAGTGCCCAGTGAGGAATTACGCACCCTGACGGAAACAGAGTCGTGGTATGAAGTAGGGGGCGGTGAAAGTGCAGATGTGGCAATAGACCCCCGTGATCCGGACATAATTTATGCAGGTACATATAGTGGGGAAATAACCTATGTGAACCGTAAAACGGGTGAACGTCGACAAGTAACACCCTATCCACATTATACCGAAGGCACCCGTCAGCGGGATTTGAAATACAGGTTTCAGTGGAATTACCCCTTGTTTGCTTCTGTCCATGAGCCTGGCACCGTGTATATCGCCTCCAATTATGTACATAAGTCGACCGATCAGGGCCAGACCTGGCAGGTGGTTAGTCCCGACTTGACCAATAAACTTGACCAATACCATGATATACCCGGAGGGCCTGTTCAGCATGATGGCACAGGGGTCGAAATCTATTCCACCATTTTTGCACTGGAAGAATCCCTGACCGAAAAAGGTGTCATATGGGCCGGTTCAGATGATGGCCGGATCCACCTCACAAGGGACGGGGGTAATAACTGGCAGGACATTACCCCGCGTGAAATGCCCGTTGAAGGGACTGTGAATAAAATTGAACTGTCTGCCCATGACCCGGCGCGAGCGTTGGTGGCCGTCTATAAATACCGCGATGGTGATTTCAGGCCGTATATATTCCTGACCAATGATTATGGCAAGAGTTGGAAATTATTGACCAATGGATCCAATGGAATTCCGGCTAATCACTTTGTGCGTGCCGTGGCTGAGGACACAAAAGTAAAAGGCCTGATTTACGCAGGTACGGAGTATGGCATGTACGTATCCTTTACCGACGGGACTTCGTGGCAATCGCTGCAGCTCAACCTGCCCCATGTGCCAATAACGGATATCGAAATTGCCGAAAATGACCTGGTACTGAGTACACAGGGGAGGGCTTTCTGGATATTGGATGACCTGGCACCTTTGCAGCAGGCTAAAAAGGCAGCATCTGCCGCTAACCATTTTTTATATGAGGTGGAAGATACATACCGGACGAATGTGGGCGGTTGGTACGGACTGGGGGCGACCATCCGGTTTTACCTGAAAAATCCAGCTGAAAAAGATACGGTGTATTTGCGCATTACGGACAGCAACGGTCGTTTGGCAGCCTTGTGGTCGTCATTCCCAGAAGAAAATGCGGGTAGTATTGATTCAAAAGAAGGGTTTCAGTCGGTGAAATGGAACCTTGGTTATCCTGCACCCAAAATGGCAGACAATTTTGTTTCAATGGAATTTAGTGCGGGTAGAGAGCCGGGACCTCAGGCCGTACCAGGCACCTATCTGGTCGGGTTGACGGTTGGCGATTGGAAAAGCAGCACCTCCTTTGAGGTGAAAATTGATCCCCGATGGACCGGTATTACTGCGCAAGGCCTGACGGCAAAATTCGAACTGGAACAAGAGATCATTGCCCTGATCAACGAATCGCAGGAAATGGTACGTGAAATACGTTCCATTCGTCAGCAGGCAAACTCCATGGCCGCCAATGCAGTCAAAGCCGGATATGACACGGAACTAAAGGAACTGGCCGATAGACTGGATGAAAAACTGACCAGTGTGGAAGACCAGATCATTCAAAACAAGATCGAAACATCACAGGACGAAATTAATTTTCCACGTGTTTTCAGTAACCACATTGCCCGTTTGTATCGGGTGGTTGTCGACGAACACAACCATGTCACCGGTGGAATGACCGAACGATGGGAAGATCTGAAGACCGAATTTTCCGGTATACGCACGATGTATGAAGCGGTAAAGGCAACGGAATTAAAGGCATTCACCAATGCACTGACCGAGGCAGAAATAGCGTACATCCTCTATCCCCAAAAGTAAGTAGTCAAAACGGGGTATAAGCTGATACCGAAGGAGGAATACCGGTTTCCGGATTGAGTTTTTCATCGGGAACCGGTTCTTTTTTTATGGTTGCCAGGGGTATGGTGCCCGCCCAGACGTCCAGCGAATAATCTTCGTCATCGTCTATTGGTCCACCGGAGCGGATTTTGGCCGAAGCTTCCGATATTTCCAGTGCAATCACCTGGGTAGCCTTTAGTTCGGCAGGGGAAGGGACACGCGCTTCGTTCCATCTTCCCGGAATGATGTTTTCGGTGATACAGTGAAGGGCCGTCAACTTTTCTTCATCGGTTTTAACTAACCGTGCTTTGCCAAAAACAACGACTGAGCGGTAGTTGAATGAATGGTGAAAAACCGACCGGGCCAGTACAAGGCCATCAAGCAGGGTGACCGTCGCACTGATTTTGGGTTGTTGGAGCAGGCTATCCAGCATACGGTTTTTAATGGCCCCGTGCAGGTAGAGCGTGTCATCCACACGTCCATACCCGGTGGGTAATGTGAGGATGGTACCTTCAAAATCATAGCCAATGTGGCAGATAAAATGATGGTCTAGGATCTGGAATATTGTTTCCCGGTCATAGGATGCGCGTTTTGCACCCCGCACTACTTTATTTAGCGGAAGTTTTGAAAAGTCAGACATGGGTTTTGTTTTTGGTTTCCTAAAATTGCACTGTTTTACGGAACAAATGACCGGATAAAATTTTTCCAATAAAATAGGGTGACTTTTTTGTTCGTTACCGTCATATGAAGGATCGAACCTATTCAATTGAAATCATTGTTATTTTTAGGGTCAGATCAATAAACAAGAAAAATCATACGTAAGAAAATTAAAAAAAAATGAAAAATTTATTCGTCATCCTTTTAGGACTTATTGTTTTTTCAGGATGTCAAAACAAACAGGTTGCGGAAATGGAAAAAGCGCAGCTACAATCCCAAATCGACTCATTGGCACAAATTGCTGAAGCAAATACGTATCATATGGGGCTGCTCGAACAGGTAAACATGTATATGGACTCCATTGATGCCCAGCGAAATTGGATCAAAGTGGAGCTGGAAGAAGGTATGGAAGGGGAAGATTTTATCAATCGTATGAAGTCGCTCAATACCTATGTTCAAAAGGCTGAATTTACAATAAGTGAACTGGAAAAAAGCCGTAGTGCTTTTGCGGCACAGGTAAAAAGGCTTAAGCGAGATCTGGAGGCCAAGAACGTCGAAATCCAGGCACTTAAAGACAAGGTAGAATACCTTACCAATGAAAATGTAGCGCTGACAGACAAAATCACCATTCGTGAAGCTGAATTGGTACAGGCCGAATTGTCGTTGGAAAGCCGGAAGCAGGAATTGCAGGTTTTGGAGTCCAAGATAGATGCCATGCTCAAGGCGGCAAAAGTGTCGGAGGCAGATGGTTATTTTGCCAGGGGTGAGTCTATGGAAGAAATTGCCAATCGCACACAGCTGGCCCCTCGCCGTAAGAAAGAAGCACTGCAACAGGCATTGGAGCTTTACCTGAAAGCCAATGAAGCAGGCCATGAGGGTGCTGCAGCGAAAATCCAGGGACTGAAAAATAAATTAAAGGTAGATGAATGAAGTGACCGTAGCGCAGGTTCCGGACAGCTGATTTCAGTTAAATATTTTATCAATAGTCGTGAAAAAGTTTATAATTTTCCTTCTTAGCATTCTGGCAGGTTTGGCAGTTGTATTTTTCTTTATATCAAAGCAAAAATCAAAAATGAGGGAAGAAGTGCCCAGCACTTCCAAAAAAGCCAATAAGTAATTTCCCATCCAGGAGTGTTAAAAAAAAGCCTTCCCTAACGATCTAGGGAAGGCTTTTTTTATACCTGGGGTTCCCAGCCTTTTTCGTAGACCCTTTTCCATTGTTTCATGGCCTCCGGGTTGTTGAGGATTTTGCCATTCCCCGGGTCGATGGTGAGGCTTTGCTGCATGTCCTGTGCGATATTGCCCAGGTGGCACAATTGCACGGAGATACTGGCCTGGTCGATAGGGGCATTCAATGACTCACCTTCACGAATGGAATTGATGAAATTCTGCATGTGTCGGATCGTGAGCCCGTCAAAACCGGAAGTATCTGAAGTGGATGCCGAAGTGCCCGGATCAGGTTCCTTTACTTCTTTGATTTGTTTGCCCTGCAGGTCATAGAGGATGTAGCTTTCACGGTCGAGGAGCATGGATCCTTTGGTGCCATGCAAGGTGACACCCCGTCCGCGTCCGTATTGGTTCAGGTTATTGCAACTACGTCCTTCCCATGTGATGGATTTTCCGCCTTCAAATTCGAACGAGGCATTTTGGGTGTCGTAGTACTCCCAGTCATCGTTGAAATGGTACCGGCCACCTGATGACACGACCCGCACCGGGTGATCTACTCCAAGTGCCCAACGACAAATGTCTATCTCATGCGTGCCGTTATTATGGAGTTCGCCGGTTCCCCATGCCCGAAACCAATGCCAGTTGTAGGGGTGGACATTGTCGCGGTAGGCCGTGCGGGGAGCAGGCCCCTGCCACAAATCCCAGTCAAGGGATGCAGGTACTGCTGTTTCGGTTCCTTTTCCAATGGGCCCGCGTGCATTGGTATACCATGCTTTGGCATAATGCACGTCGCCAATCAGTCCCTCACGAATGTCAGCAATGGCCACGGCCGAAGAGATCGATGATCGCTGCTGATTTCCCATTTGGCAGACTTTATTGTATTTTTTATAGGCCTTTACCAGTAGTTCGTTCTCATGCGGGTTTTGGCTGCATGGTTTTTCGACATATACATGTTTTCCGGCCTGCATGGCCATTATGGCCATGGGGGCATGCCAGTGATCCGGGGTGGCGATGGCGACCGCATCCACATTTTTGTTGTCGAGGATTTTTCGGAAGTCGCGTTCTGCTTTTGGTTTGTACGGCAAATTGAGCTTGTCGTAGGCATAGGCAAAATGGTCGTCGAGGATTGCCTGGTCTACCTCACAGAAATGGGAAATTTGAGCTCCCTGGCACAGTGAGATGGACTGTGTGAGGGCTTTGGCACGTCCGCCACAACCAATAATGGCAATTCGTAACGTTTCGTTTGGTGAAAATGCAAACAGTTTTCCCGACGAAAGCGCAAAGGTGGCTCCGGCCAATGCGCTGTTTTTTATAAATGTCCTTCTTTTGATGGTATCCATAGCTGTTTAGTTGTTTGACCGGATGATCAGGTTTCGGAAATATACGGTGTGTCCATGGTCTTGGAGGAGGATGTGTCCTTTTTCGAGAGTGCCAAACCCGGGCCATACGTTGTATTTGCTGGCATCCACTAATTGCTGGAACTCGGGTGTATTTCGGTCATACTCCAGGATTTTTCGTCCATTGAGCCAGTGCTCAACGTGATTGCCATTTGACAGGATGCCGGCGTGGTTCCATACACCGATGGGGTATACGGTTTTGTTTTCGGCTTTGATCAGGTCATAGAGGGAACCCATCGTACGGCTTCCTTCCTGGGCACCCAGTTGTGCGTCGGGGTGGGTGGCATCGTCGAGGATTTGGTATTCGAGCCCGATGGCCGATCCCTCTTTTTTGTTGAGTTCTGTATCCACAAAATATTTGATCCCGCTATTTGCCCCTTCGGAAATTTTGAAATCGACATAGAGTTCAAAGTCACCATACACTTCGGTTGTTACAATGTCCCCGGCATTTGATGATTCACCAC
>JAOUOM010000169.1 GCA_029880385.1 Cyclobacteriaceae bacterium
GGTATTGCCTGCTTTTCTAAACAAATTGGCGACCGAAACTGTCCGTTCAAGCTGTATCGAAGCCTCATCCCTGTCTTCCTGCCGGATTTCCCAGTTGTCAAGCGTGAACGTAGCCAGTGGAATATAATTTTTCAATATCACGCTTTCCTTGTCCCTGGCAGTATAGGATTTATGAAGATTGGCCAAATACTCAAATTCGGATCCCTTATACACCGATGAAAATATCACCTTGCCTGTCCCGTTAATGTCCACCTCATAGCGGACTGAGGTATTTTCCCGTACATCTTCCGGGGAAAGTGCAGGAGTGCGAAATAATTGGCTTTTGGTGCCATTTACAAGCAAGCCATACCTGTTTTGGGTAAACGTGCCCAGGTAATTAGCCGGAAGAAAATTGGCCGTATTTTCCAGCCACAGGGTATCGGTTTCGAGTGGTACGCACAGGATCACGTGGTTGGATTGATGGCCCGGCATGTCCGGAAGGACGCGCACCGGATTTTCACCCGCGTATATTGTCATATAGTATGCCTCAATCCCGACTGCTTTCAAAAGGGATTTCATATAATTCGTCAACCCCTTACAATCCCCATATTTATTGGCAGATACATAGGTGGCCGGATAGGGCTTGAGCCCACCGACATCTATGGCCACATTGATATATCGTGTATTGTCCTGCAAATAGTGATAAAGTGTACGGACGATTTCCTTTTTGTCAGCCATGCCGGAAACCAGGGATCTGATTTGTCCGACTTCATCCTCAGTAAGGATGTCCAATCCCTCATTTAATTTATCATGCCAGTCGCCCCAACCAGCCCAGTCATAGGCCGACCCCTCAATGTCATACACAAATGTTTGTGGTATCACCCGTACAGTAGGTATGATTTCAGGCAAAGGGGGCGACATAGGCTCAACGGAAATCCTCGGAATCGCGTTGGCAACCCATTGGTGCCGGATCATACCTTCATCAGTCTCCATTTTCCTTGTAGAATAATCCATATTACCCTGCGCCTTAATGGTTACTGGCAAATTTTCTTCAATTTCCAACGTCAGGGTGGCTCGTTGTGTAGGGACATCATATCGCACAAAAGGTGTCCAATATGTCAGAAAAACAAAATTCTCAACTGTATTCCGGTATTTATAATAAATCCGGTAAGGGTATTCCCCATGCTTGAGGGGAAACTTGCATATCATCCGGTCACTATAAAACGTCCCGCTGTTAAACGCACTTTGCCGGATTATTTCCTTCTTTTTGATTGTCCGTATGACTTGTCCATACCGGTTGAGTACCGATGCCTCCAGCAACTCAAATTTATCATGGGTAGAGTAAGGAATGGAAACGTCCGAAATCCAGTCAGATGCCTTGTTGTTTATTTGAATCAAATACGATTCTTCCTCTACCAGCCGGGTGCCTTTTAACGATACATGGCTCGTGTATTCCACGACTTCATTCCCACTTTGACAGTATGCCTCGTATGAAGCTAACATCAGGAAAGCGATCATGTAGCATACGTACATGAAGGGACTAAAAAACTTTGTTTTTTCGGACAGGTCAAAAAATTGATTCAGTTGCATGTTTTGGTTGTAGTAGATGCAGGGCTAATTCCTTCCTAAAATAACCCATAGCCCTGATTTTCCAAAATGTAAAACACAACTATTTGCTATAATTTGACCTCTACCGCTCAGATCGTGGTGTCCCGCCAGGTTTTATGCCAGGAACCAGCCCCAACACATTTTCAATCCTTTCAGCCATTGGGTTTTTCACTAACACCGGTCATTTCCGGTTTTTTTCTAAAATTGGTAATATCTATTTCGTATTTTTCGCCAAACCTTAACCTCTTCCCGGAAGCATGTCGGGCAATTTTCAAAAAAAGGGGTCTGCATTTTTTACAATTAAACCCGATTTCAGTCATGAAAAAAACACTTTATCTAACCATCATCTTATTGTTGATTACAGGCACTACATGGGCCCAAACGGCCGTACCCCCGGCGATGTAAAGGAAACGCTACAGGAACTGACGGAAAAATAAAAAAAACACAGGGTCGGATTCGTTACGTACATCACCAACCCTGAGAGGTGATTATCGCAGCTTTACGCGCATCAGGTGCATATTGGCCGTAATGTACAAGACCGACTCATCAGTTGAAAATGCACAGTTGGCCGTAGGCTGACCGGTACGGATCGTACCCAGGTGCACCCCTTCCGGGCTGATCACTAGTACGCCACCGGGCCCCGTGGCAAAGAGGTTGCCTTTGCTATCCACAGTAAGGCCATCCGGAACCCCCATATTTTCTTTTTTGGCCAGGGCCGTCACATCAAGCAGTACTTTGCCCCTGATGACCAGACCCTTTTTGTCAAGGCTATAGGCATAGTACCGGGCCCTGTCGCCATCCGAAACACCAATGTACAACGTTCGCTCATCCGGAGCCAGACCAATACCATTCGGACGGGTCAGCGTATCTACCAGCAGAATCATATTGCCCCACTCATCCGTTTTGTAGACACCCTGAAAATCGAGTTCTTTGGTATCCCATTCATCCAGGCCATAGGGTGGGTCCGTAAAAAAATAATAACCCGCCGAATGCACTACTACGTCATTCGGGCTATTAAAACGCTTTCCTTCGTACTGGCTGGTTATGGCTTCGTAGGTGGGTGACGGGCTGGTCCAGTCAGCTGCCATACGGGCAAGCTGCCGCTCTCCATGCTGACAAAGGAGCAGCCTCCCCTGAAGATCCAATGCCAGGCCATTGGCCCCGGGCTCCCGTTTGTTCAGCGAGTCTCCCAGATAACCCGATGGGGATAAAAAAACAGTAACACTGTCCGCCTCCGTCCACTTGTAAACGGTATTGGCGGGTACATCAGAGAAAAGTAAAAACTGCTGATCCTCCACCCACAAAGGCCCTTCCGACCACCGAAACCCCGATGCAAGAATTTCAATCTCGGCCCCTTCGGGTATCAGCTCATTGATGGCCGGATTCAGCCGATCAATGGATCCGGTCGTCTGATAGCGGCCGGCTTCCGAGCTTTCCCTGGTAGAAGTCGAACAGGCCAGCATCACAAAACTGCTAAACGCAAGAAATACATATTTTGTCATCATAGTGTATGGTTAAAAAACGAAGATACCAAAAAATATGGGCCTGCTTATGTCCAACTAATGATACAGGTAAATACAAGCTGTTGTAACCTCTCTTTTTATTTTTACGTTGCTCCTTTTTTCATACATCCTTATACACACCCCATGAAACTCCTCCTGAAATTTGAAGAAGCCGCCCTGCTCTTACTCTCCATCTACTTGTTTGGCCAGACAAGCTACGCCTGGTGGTGGTATCCTTTGCTCCTCCTCCTTCCCGACCTCAGCATGCTGGGCTACCTGGGCGGCCCCCATACCGGTGCCTTTACCTACAACCTCATACATCACCGGGCACTTGCCATTGCTACCTTGCTATTCGGATGGTTCCTGCAACTGGAACCAATCATTTTGTCCGGCACTATCCTGCTGGGTCATATCAGTATAGACCGCATCGCAGGCTATGGGCTAAAACATGCCGATAGTTTCCACCATACCCATCTGGGCTGGATCAAGTCAAGCAAATCCTGACATACGACACAATCCTGCGTAATTCCCCCAGCTTGTCGGCCATTGCTTAAAAAATAATGGTAATTCAAATCGGATTGAAAAAAAGTAGTGCTAAACGGGTGATAAAATTTTACCCGGAACTTCTTCTTGAGGCAATAGTTCAAATACCTTTTTTTTTATATCATCTTCCAATGCCCTCAATATATTTTTTTTCACAAAATGCCTGTGAACCACAATACCAATACTTCGATAAGGCACCGGATCTGAAAAGCGACTCACATGCTCAATTTCGGAATCTGGCAAATCAATTGTGGCTAAGTATGGTAATAAGGTGGTAGCAGCATTTGCTTTTACAAAACGCATCAAACTATCGATTGATCCTGCTTTATAATTAAAATTCAGCTGATTGTTTATAGTGATTTTTTTCATATCACACAGGTTTAATACCTGTGTTCGCATACAGTGCCCTTCTTCCATCAGGCACAATCTGCTTATATCCAATTTTTTTGTAATAATTCCCTCCTTCATTTTAGTCCCTGCATCAAAAAACACGAAAGGCTCATCATACAATTTCACCTCAGTGAGATTCTTATCTTTTACAGGAATGGAAATGATACCAATATCCAATTCCCTACTTTTTAGTAATCGGATTATTTCACTCGTTGTTTGTTCCTTTACTTCAATATTTAAATCAGGAAACCTGCAAGCAAAATGTTGTAAAAACAGGGGTAATAAAAATGGAGCAATGGTCGGTATAACCGAAATTGACAAATTTCCCCTTACTTCTCCCTTTATCTCCTTTGCCAACTCATTCAAATGATCGATTTCCCTATTTATCATTTGTAACTGCTCAATAATCGCATATCCTTCGGCCGTAATATCAACTGGCTTCTTTTTCCTATCAAAAATCCGGATACCCAATTCATCCTCAAACTTTGAAATCATTGTACTCAAAGTAGACTGTGTGACAAAACACTTGCTGGCAGCCAACTCAAAATGTTTGTTCTCTGCTACGGCAAGAATGTATTGAAATTGCTGTATATTCATCTATTCTATCAATGTAATTATAGAAAATATCAATTTTATAAAACAAAGTTAATGCCCTAAATTTGATTTTAGTTTAAAAATCAAGACAGTAAAATCATGAAAAAATCATTAGTAGTAATCAGTTTACTGTTTGTTTTCACACAATGTGAACAAATCAGTACAAACCACACGTCTGAGGAAAAAGGCCAATGTCCGTTCCATTCAGGAGGTGATAACAAAAAAACAGATGTACCAACTAACCGGGACTGGTGGCCTAACCAACTCGATTTATCCGTACTCCGTCAACACTCCAACCAATCAAATCCGATGGGTGAAAGTTTTACTTACAAAGATGCTTTTAATAGCCTGGATTATGAAGCGTTAAAAAATGACCTGCACGAACTCATGACAAAGTCCGAAGATTGGTGGCCTGCCGATTACGGTCATTACGGCCCGTTGTTCATCCGAATGGCATGGCACAGTGCAGGCACCTATCGAACAGGAGATGGCAGAGGGGGCTCACGTGATGGTCAACAACGTTTTGCTCCGTTAAACAGCTGGCCGGATAATGGCAACCTGGACAAGGCAAGAAGACTTCTGTGGCCCATCAAACAAAAATATGGAAGTAAAATCTCATGGGCTGACTTAATGGTGCTGACGGGAAATGTTGCATTAGAATCGATGGGGTTCAAAACCATTGGATTTAGTGGTGGACGAGTAGATGTTTGGGAACCAGAAGGTAACGTATATTGGGGAAAAGAAAACAAGTGGCTCGGTGATGAACGCTATTCAGGAGACCGTGAGCTTGAAAAACCCCTGGCAGCTGTACAAATGGGTCTCATATATGTAAACCCCGAAGGGCCTAATGGTAATCCGGATCCGGTCGCTGCAGCCCGGGATATTAGGGAAACTTTTGGTCGAATGGGTATGAATGATGAAGAAACCGTTGCTCTGATCGCTGGAGGTCATAGTTTCGGCAAAACTCATGGGGCAGGTGATGCTTCATTGGTAGGCCCAGCTCCGGAAGCTGCTGGTATTGAAGAACAGGGTCTGGGATGGAAAAGTCAATACAAATCAGGAAAAGGAAAAGATGCCATTACTTCAGGTCTTG
>JAOUOM010000170.1 GCA_029880385.1 Cyclobacteriaceae bacterium
CCGACAAGAAACGCCCATGCAATTAGCAGGTACGTCCACCATTTACGGTCAAACAAAAGAAAATAAAAAACGGCCAGTGCCATGGTGTTGGCCGCATGAGAAGAGGCAAACCCGAATTTCCCGCCGCATTTGCCCGGATTGAACAGATTGACAATATCCGGGTTATAGCAGGGGCGCAGCCGTTCAAAAAATGGTTTCATAAACCCGCTGGTCAATTGGTCAGCCGCTGCGATGGTAAGTAGGATGAACAGAAGCGGCACCCAAAACCGCTGACGGTACCGAAAAACAAGCAGGCCAGTCAGCAGGGCGTAAAGTGGAATCCAGGGGTATTTGGCCGTGAAGACATACATAAATGAGTCAAGTGCCGGATGTCCGGCACCATTGAGCAATTCAAATAGTCCGATGTCCAGTTGGTTAATCTTATCCAGCATATCCCAGCCAATCCATGTCTTTGTTTAACCATGCCAGGGTTTGTTGTTCCGGACTTCCGGGATCTGGCTGATGGTTGTATTTCCAGTTAGCAGTAGGGGGAAGGCTCATCAGAATGGATTCCGATCGTCCGTCGGTATCGAGTCCAAATTTGGTCCCCTTATCATAGACCAGGTTAAACTCCACGTAGCGACCTCTTCGCAGGTACTGCCATTGTTTTTCCTTTTCGGTATACGCCTTGTCTTTATTTCGCTTGATCAGTTCCTGATAGACGGGAAGGAATGATTTGCCGACTGCCTGTACAAATTGCCAGTATTGCGCAAACTGTGCCTCGTCTTTTCCTTGCAGGCGATCAAAGAAAATACCCCCAATGCCCCGGGTTTCCTTTCGGTGGGTGATGTAAAAATAGTCGTCGGCCCATTTTTTAAAGGTAGGGTAGTAGCCCGGGTCAAACGAATCGCAGACACGTTTCAATTTGTCATGGAAAAACACGGCATCGTCGGGCAGGATATAGTGGGGAGTCACGTCAATGCCGCCTCCAAACCAATGAACACCATTTGACATTTCGAAATAACGCACATTCATGTGAATGATGGGTACCCAGGGGTTTTGGGTGTGCATCACGATAGACACCCCGGTGGCAAAAAACTCCCCGGCATCCAGTTTGAGCGCATGGGCAATCTTTTCAGGTGTCGGGCCATGGACAGCCGAATAATTCACACCTCCTTTTTCGAGTACGGCACCATGCTCAATGACACGCGTCCTGCCTCCGCCACCTCCCGGCCTTTCCCATTTATCTTCCTGAAATACAGCCGCTCCATCACTTGTTTCCAGTCCCTTGCAAATTTCATCCTGAAGTCCCATGAACCAGGTACTGATCGTTTCTTTTCTATTCATCTAGTTGGTGTTAAAATGGAAATCCGATTCCCAGGTTAATATTGGTTTTATTTTTAAAGATATTGATTTGTTCGGTAGTAAACCTTCCCATTGACAAACGGCTGAGGTCGTCCAGAACAAAACGGTGCCCCAATGGCTGTGCAGGGTCGAATACCTGTATACCGGCATCCACACGAAAAATCAGATAGGAGAAATCCAGCCGTAAACCAGCACCTGCCCCCATGGCAATTTCTTTGTAGAATGTGCCCGGACGAAATTTCCCGTCATCACCCTCTGCATCCAGCAGGTTTTGATCGCTCGTGATGATCCAGATATTACCGGCATCAAGAAACAGGGCATAATCCAGGATACTCACTATTTTTCGGCGGTATTCCAGGCCCATTTCCAGAATCATGTCACCTCCCTGCTCCAACTGGTAATTGACCTGTGCCATATCGCCTGTGCCGGGCAAAGCTGTCTCCGTGATCCCGTATGCACCCGGTCCGAGGCGACGCAGTGGCCAGGCCCGAAGGCTGTTGCTCCCGCCGATATAAAAGCGCTTGTCGTAGGGAAGGGCCATATTTTGCTGATAATAGGGTACCGCCAATCCCAGGTTGAAGCGAAAGGCAAGGGAAGCTTTTTCATGCAGGCTTTTGACTGATCGAATATCCGTACTGAATTTGACCCATTTAAACAGGGAGAAGGTGGAATCCCGACGGATGGCATCATCACCAAACAGGTTGGCAAGGTTGCCCCCTGATTCACCAAAAAAACGGATCAGGGATGAGGTTTTGTTGCTTGTTCCGTATTCATTTCGATTGACAACACTTTCAAAAGACGAACTGCTGATAACCGACGATTTAAAAGCAGCATGGAGGGTGCCGTTGCCCAAAAGTGACTGATTGTCCAGAAACTCTATAAATTTTGGTTCCAGTTTTTGTACATCGATGTAGCTAAGGGTGAAAGGTGTGAATGTATACCGCCGGTTGTTTTTGAACCGCCACAAATAGGACAGGGAGGTTTCAAACCTACGTCGCTCATATTCCCCCGTCCGGTCTTCGTAATTGAGTGTAGAGGCAAGTCTTGTTTGCGGATTGTACGCCCCTATTCGTCGTTTGAATCGCGCATTTGACGGAAATATGAACTGAGGAAAGGTAATGCCAAATTGAAGTCCATACTGAAATAATGAATACTCCAGGGATTGATCACCTCTTACCGAGTATACATTGGATAACCCCTGGGTAGAGAAATTGGCCGTCAGGTCGGTGGTTTCAAGATTGCCCAGCATATTTCTGTTCTTGATACCAAAATTGATAAATGGACCCGGCAATTGCTGTGAAGCAGAGACAATCCCGACTTCATTGGAGAGCTGAAAGCGCTGTAAGGGGCTCGTAAAGACGTTTGCTATCAACTGGTTGTCCGATATTGAGTCGTAGTTGATATTTACAAACTTGAAGGCATCCAGATAGGAAAGCTGGCGTTGGGTTTCCAGGGTTTTATTACGTGAATAGAGATTGTCCGGATAGATAAACAGCCGTTTGCTGAGTACACGGGTATTGTATTTTCGCCCGCCAAACCGATAAGTGGTGCCCGCATATTCGGTCACAGAAGCCTCCGACTGACTTTCGGATACGGATGATTGCGACGAAAAAATAACGGAATCAACCCGGAACTGGCGGTGCTGGCCTTCTTTTGGGTCATAGACGCTTAATGTCAACAAAACAGATGGCCCGGCCAGTGAAAATGTATCGAGTTCGAAATGAACATACTGACGGGCAAACGTGAAATAGCCATTATCTGTCAGTAAATTATAGACCCTTTCACGCTCATCTTCCAGCTTTTTCTGATCATAGGGTTTGCCCAGGCTGGAAGTTAAGCCTGACGGGTTACTTACATACCGATAAATAAGGGAATCGGGAATATCAAACTGTATCGAATCAAGAGTATATACCGAACCTGTGGAAACAAAATAGGATACGGTGGTTTTTTTATGCCGGTCGGTATAGGAAGTATACGCCACTTTATTGTCAAAAAAACCTTTGGTGGTAAGGAAAAGGCTGATTCGCTGGCTGGATTCCGAGTGCATCGACGAATCAAAAACCGCGAGTTTTTCACCGGTCTTCATCAGCAGGTTGCCGTCCTTTAGCCTCAGTCGGAGCTGGTCTGTCTTTTTGTTCTTCTTTTCGGCAAGGCTTTTTTGTTTTTTACTCCTTTGGCTCTTGGATATTTTGGTATCGTATTTCGACTCTGCCAGACTGATTTTTTTCTCATAGCGTTCCGGGGAGAAATTTTTAGCACCCAAAACGTAGATATGTGCCAGATAGGCAGAGGGTAGGAAACCAAACAATCGTTTGTTGGCTTTCTGGATCAAAAGGTTTTCTGCTTCATTTTTGTATTCCTTCGGGATACCCTTCATTTTTGGGTTATGGATCAACAGTGATTCATTGCTTTTCAGGTACCGGGTACCCATGCAGGAACTCAGCAATATGCTCCAAACCAACCATGTAATCAGCTTTTTCAATTCTTAGGTTTCACCTTATGATTTCCAAAAACGAGATAAAGTTTATTAAATCGCTCAAATTAAAAAAGTACAGGAATCGAGAACGTCAGTTTTTGGTGGAAGGCGAAAAAAACGTCGACGAAGTACTTGCGTCAAAGTTACAGACACTTAAACTATTCTGTACAGGGAAAGTGGCGGGAAAATATCTTGTCAGGGGAGCGGTGGAAATCAGTGAGGCACAAATGGCCCAGATCAGCACGCTTAAAACCAACGAAACCTGTCTTGCCGTTGCATCCATGCCTGCACCGGGTACACAGCATGTTTCGGGCGACACGCATACATTTGTCCTTGATCGGATTGCCGACCCGGGCAACCTGGGTACCATCATCCGCACCCTCGACTGGTTTGGCTATCATCAGCTGGTTTGTTCCGAAGATTGTGCGGACTTTTTTCATCCCAAGACCATTTCGGCGAGTATGGGATCCTTTACACGGCTGCAGCCTATGTATCACGACCTGGACAAATTTCTGGCGGGTGAGTCCCGTCCTGTCTACGGTCTGGCCCTTGGTGGGGAACCTCTTGAGTCGGTCCGCAGATTTGAACCTTCAATTTTTGTTATGGGAAGTGAGTCGCACGGGATCAGGGATTCTGTCCTCGCACGGCTCACCCACCAGCTTCGCATAAGTGGCCACGGACAGGCAGAGTCGCTAAATGTGGCCATTGCCACGGCGATCGTGGCCTTTCACTTACGATCCTGCCAGCTTTAAGTAGGTTTCAATCACTTTGGCAGTGGAAGGATCGTGTGGCTGAGTCACCGTCTTTTGTTTAATCTCTTTGAGTACGGTGCCCGCCAGTTCCTTTCCAAGCTCTACGCCCCACTGGTCAAAGCTGAAGATATTCCAGATGATGCCCTGGACAAATATTTTGTGTTCATACATGGCTATCAGGTAGCCGAGTGAAAACGGGTCAAGCCGCCTCATCAACAGGGTATTGGTCGGACGATTACCCGTAAAAACTTTGTAGGGGAGGAGTTGTTTGATTTCTTCGGCCGACATTCCCGCTGCCGACAGCTCATCCTGAACTTCCTGGCTGGATTTGCCCTTCATCAGTGCTTCTGTCTGGGCAATGAAATTTGCCATAAGTTTTTCGTGATGGTCGGTATATTCATGTGATGGGATCGCCGCCGCTATAAAATCACACGGAATAAGCTTCGTTCCCTGATGAATCAACTGATAAAATGCGTGCTGACCATTGGTGCCGGGTTCACCCCAGATGATGGGGCCGGTCTGGTAACTCACAGATTGACCGTTACGATCTACATACTTTCCATTACTTTCCATATCGCCTTGCTGCAAATACTTGCTCAGGGCGTTCAACAACTGGTCATAGGGAAGCACCGCATGCGATTGCGCATCAAAAAAATTATTGTACCATATGCCCAGCATCGCCAGCAGGACGGGTATGTTTTTTTCAAACGGGGCATGTCGGAAATGGCGATCCATGGCTTCCGCACCTTTTAACAGTTGCTCAAAATTCTCATAGCCGACTGTACAGGCAATGATCAGCCCGATGGATGACCAAAGGGAATACCTTCCACCAACCCAGTCCCAGAAGACAAACATATTGGCCGGATCAATGCCAAATTCCACCACTTTGTCTTTATTGGTGGATACGGCTACAAAATGCTTCGATACATGCTTTTTGTCACCGGCATGTTTCAAAAACCAATCGCGTGCCGATTCAGCGTTGGTCATGGTCTCCTGCGTAGTGAATGTTTTGGATGCAATGATAAAAAGTGTGGTCTCCGGATCTGTTTTTTCCAGTGTTTCCAGCAAATGACTGGCATCTACGTTGGAAACAAAATATGGCGTAAT
>JAOUOM010000171.1 GCA_029880385.1 Cyclobacteriaceae bacterium
AGCATCTACCCGATCAACCGTCCCGTCCACATTGATATCTTTATAGGCTGCACTTATTAAAAACGGCTTTGCCCCATCTGTAAACGTTGCCTGGCTTTGTGTTCCCAATGTCGAATTAATATTCACACCATCGGTGAGACTGAAACCATTTTGTGTACGTATGGCAATGGATGCGGAGTTTTCTTCAGTGTCAAAAACAGAAGCGGCTGTTCCGAGTAATACAGTCGTACCAGAAACAGTCCCCGTTATCAGGTCAGTCGCATCCGTACCAAAAGCTGCATCTGTAAAGTCCCCTACATTGAAAAACTGTAGATCGTTGGCACTTAACGAACTATTCGCATCAAGTGCTTCTGAAAATGTGAGAACAAACTGATCTATTTTTCCGTCATCATTGTTATCCTCGTATTTGAAATCAACAATTTGTGGTGCTGCTTCATCTATTGGGGTAACACTCGCATTATCCGCAGCATTATTTCCATTCACATCCTGTATGGATAGGGAGCCGGAATTTGCTGCAGCATAGGCTACCGTGGTAACCGCTGTACCAACCGTATATCCGGATATTTCCAACGTGACATATTTATCTGCATCCGAAGCATCCAGTGTATTCCCAACATTTGTACTGGCTACTGTCGAAACAAGGGAAGCGGATCCTGCACCCAACGTAAAATCCCCAGCCTCTACGGTGGTTTCATCAATTTCCCCATCCAGCTCAATGACGATTTCATCCACCACTCCATCGGCATCTGTATCGAAAAAATAGGCGTTTTGCAGGGTAGGCTGTCCACCTGTACCGGTAAGGTTAAGGTCAAATGGGCTTTCGTCCCCATCACTGCTCGTAATCGATGTTCCAAAATCACCAGGCAAGACACCTGTAGTCGTTGGTGTAAAACGAACGGTGAAATTATCTGACGCCCCGGGGGCCAATGTCGTCTGTGTCGGTTGTCCCTGTATGGAATAATTCGTACCATCCGACAACGTCAATGTTGTTGATAACGCAGTAAGATCGGCAAAACCAACGTTGGTGATCGTAAATGGCTGATCTGTACTGGAAGAAGTGGCTTGTGTGCCAAAATCAAAGGCCGCACCCCCACTCACCAGCGTGGTACCGGATGCTGTAATTTCAATCTCGCCAGTCGTGGCTGCCGTAGAAGTAAATGCTGTTGACGCAACAAAATTGGAAACTGCGCCAGCAGTCAGGGCAAACCCATTTAATGTACCTGAATTTGAATTTGAAGATTCATCGGCAATCGTCGTTATATCAAGTCCGGCAACGCTATTATCCAATTCCGGTGCACCGGTATTAAAATCATAATACGCCACAAGATTCACTTCTGCTGTCGGATTGCTCAGGCGACTTGCTGCGTTTTGCCGGATTTCCGAATCTGATCGTACATCATTCCATATCCTTACTTCATCGATTGTCCCATCAAACCCGTCACCGGTTCCTGAAGTTAACCCAATCCTAACCGGAAGATCCGCAGATCTCACTGTACCACCAAACGCTCCGGTGACCACCTTTTCCCCATTCACAAACAAATCGATGTTTGTCCCATTCTTAATGGCAGCCACGTGCATCCATGTATTGGCCACGAGAGGTGTTGTGGTGGTCGTTATCCAATTATCCGAATCATCCACTCCCTGAAGGTACAAGGCCAAATCGCCCCCATTTGTATAAAACAAATACGAAGTATTGTCATCAAGATCCGCAGCACCAAGCCCATCATATTTAGCTACGATTGCCTGATCACCCACTAAATCATCCAAATTAATCCATGCTTCGAGCGTGAACGTCGCATCCAGGTCTAAACTATTCGCATCGGGAATTTCCAGAAAGTCATCTGTGCCATCAAAATCCAGAGCATTCTCCACACTCCAAAGGGTAGCCGTATTGGCTACAGCACTATAAGCCTCCCCGTCACTTACTTTGAAAGTAAACGCAGTGAAGTTATGTGATGTCTGGGCGGTGTATTTTAATCTGCCCGCATCCAGGTCAAAACGGGAAATGATCGCATTGGCACTAAGGGATTCCGCATCATTGGTTCCATTATCATTGCTATCCAAAAACAATGTACCTGACCCGGGCAATGTCACCACCTCTACCTGCTCAAGTACTTCACCTGTATTTCCTGCAGTAATTGCAAAATCAGCTGTCGTAAATGTCAAAAGGGTACCAATGCCCGTCGCTTGGGTAAAATCCAAAGTAGTCGCCACTACATTGGCCTCCAGCGTAAATACAGAAGTGAAATCTGCTAAGGTAAACGGTCCTCCAGTAGTTGTCCAGTTGGCCGCATTATTTACCAGTCTATTTAAACCCGACACTGTTGACGTCTGAACCCCGGAATAATAACTGTCATTGACGGTACCTAAATTGATCGCTGTTTTGCCTTCAATCAGGGTGCCGGGCAACTGGGTTGTATTTGCATCCGGAACCGTTAGTATATATCCTCCTGAATTTGAATTGATCGCACTTATAAAGTGACTGGCCAAAGAACCATCTCCCTGATATGCCAATATCTGATCACCAAGTGTACTATTTAAATTAAATGTCCCAAACGTTGAAACAAGGCTCCCAGCAGTGGTACCATCTGATTTTTGCGTAACAACAAGACCCGTTGGATTAAAATAAAGAATGTCCCCCGCAGCTACGGTTTTGGTCGCTGTATAGGTCAAAATACCCTCACCCGTACGCAATGCCAAACCAGTCCATGCTTTATCCGTAAAATTGATTTCACTACCGGCCTCAATGGATTTTAGCAATACAACTGCAAAATTGTCAGTCGTAGGGTTAATACTTACAAACGCCAGGTCACCGGCTGTCAAGGAGGTAGGATTGGATCCGATACCGGTCAGGTCAAATGTATAAGGATTTTCATCCGGGTCATCGTTTGCTATTGATATAGTGGCCGTTTTAATTCCGGATGTAGTGGGGGTAAATGTGACCGTAAAAGTAGTAGGACTGCCCTGTATTACCGGACTTGACGTACTGGTCTCATTCACACTAAACATTGCGGCATCTGGCCCACTTATCGTTATTTTGGGGGTACCTGTAAGGCTCAAATCACCCAATAATGTTTCGATCGTGAAGGTAATAGCCGAAGAAGAAGTGCTAATGCCCTGAAATCCGAAATCATAAACGCCTGTACCGTCCACTAAGTCCGTAGTTCCCTGCCTCACATTAATTTCCGATGGTGTATCATAGGTGAAAGCATTGATCGTGGCTGTCGCCGCTGCATTGCCCAATCCATCCTGATAGGACAGCACAATGTCATAAACTTCCCCATCCACCAGTTTATCGTTCGGCTCACTTCCTGCCAAGATTGTCATACCAGGTGCAGATGAATTATCCGACAAATTTTCACCAGTAAACAAGCCGGTATATTGCTGCGCATTCGTTACATCCAATGTTAGCACGTGCGGATCATTGGGGTCTCCCCCGTCCACTACCTCGGTGAATGTGATGGTGACGGAAGTAGCCGTGGCAAGTTCCGGAAGGGTAAAGTCAAAATCCAGGTTATGATCATCTGTACCTGTTGGTGCTGCAAGCGTGGGGGTTTGCGTAGTTCTATCCAGCGTAAATACCTGATCGCCTGTCTTTCCACTCGCTACTATAATAGTAGACCCGTCAATTACATTATCCCCTGTTGTCACAAAATCCAACCGAATGGTCCCGTCTCCCGTTCCGGTAGAGACCGACACATCTATTGCGCTACCCAGGGTAGCTGAAGGGCCAAAAACCGACACAGACGCACCCGTAATTGTCCCGGTGCTTGTAACGGAAAAATCCGTATCTTCCACATCACTAACGTCTTCACTAAACGTAACGGTAAAAATGACTGAACCGGCATTGGTGGGATCTGCTTCCCCGGTCTTTCGATTGATTGATGATACGACAGGAGCTGCTTCATCATTGATTTGGGTAGGAGTACTTCCGTCAGCCAGCTCGATGCCATTAGCAACACTTAAAATAGAATTTTGATTAAATTGATTATAGGTAATAGTCACGGCAGGACCGGCAGTGCCGGTCACACCACTAACATCGAAAGTATAGCTCGTAACATTGAGAACGGTACTAAAATCAATCGTTGGCCCTGTAATGACAATACCACCTGTTATTGAAATCGCGTCAAAAGGCTGACCTGGGCCGTTCAGATCAATAAAATCAACTGCTTCACTAAAATCCAGCCGGAGTTGGTCGATGTTGCCATCCGCATTTTGATCCAGCCAGGTGGCATCGAACGTTGGTACCTGAGCCATTGCTCCAAAAACAATAAACAGGGATATAAAAAAGGAGTAAGATCGTTTCATAAGATTCGCGGTTTATCGCCAACTATGTCTGTTATCAAAATATACATATTATCCGTGATAATATTTTTTAAAAAAAACGGAATGATCAGGCAGTACACCTACCTGTATAATTCTCCCGAATCATTCATTTTCATTAATCCAATCATGCTCTGGCTACTCCCAAAATCGAAAGTTGCGCCAATTAATAACGAGCCGGTTGGCAAACTAAGAACGACCTCCCCCACATCATTTCCTGCCACCAGTCCATAGTTTCTTTCCGTTATTGGGTCTGCATATCCGGTTTGTCCTGTCTTCACCAAAAGAATTTCCCCGTTTTTGCTACGCAATACAGGATCGATTTGCTCATCCGTTACCAAAAAAGATGGATACCGACCAACTATTACCAGATCATTTGTATAGGTAGTGGTAACCGAACGCCCCTCGCGGTTAAGCCCGTATTTTGATGGAACGATGGCCCGGAAAATAAGACTTCCATAACGACTTAAGCCCATGACAAAGGGTTGGGAATCCGTTCCGAATGAACTTGTCCCTGTTATCACATAGCCGCCGGGGATTTCGATTACGTCATGGGCCACTTCATTAGAAGCACTATTTCCGTTAAGGGAAATACCATATTCTTTTGCGCTAATTTGTGATGTCCCCAACGAATTGAATACCATCATCCCTACATTCTTTCCTGTCTCTCCCCCGATGCTTCCTACATGGCTGGTGCTACCGATAATGGCCAGTTCTCCCCCTGACAACTCAAACACAGCAATGGCTTCGTCATCCGAACCGCCATACCCATAGGATTTACGCCAAATGGTAGTATCCGCATTAAAATCCCTTTTGGAAATGAAATATTGAAATTGCGCATTTTGCGTTGCATCATTTGGCTCCCTTCGGTCAGTTTTACCTACAATTACCACCTGGTTATCAGATGTAAGTGTGATATCTTTTCCTATCAATTGATACCCGGGGGCGGCAAGTGTATCCCACTTTAGGACGGAAAAATCGTTGTCTATATGGAGCCAGAATATCTTTTTTTCCTGAGGCTGCCCTCCTACAATATCCGCATAGGAACCCACCACCAGATATCCGCTGGCAATTTCTTTTATGCTCTCCGGGTATTCTTCCGTCTGATATTCCAAACTATCCGGATATATATAGGAATTCATACTAATAACGGTGGATTGTATTTCATTACCAAAGGAATCAGCTTCAACCAGGTAGACGTTGGCATCAGCATCGAGGTTGGAAAGCTTCTGATCACCTAATAATACCACATGATTGCTTGCAATCAAGATCATATCTTTTAGACTTTGCGAACCTGATGAGCCATAGTATTTAACAAAAATATCGGCTGGATTTGGATTATTTTCATCT
>JAOUOM010000172.1 GCA_029880385.1 Cyclobacteriaceae bacterium
GAACCTGACGGCCTTTCTCCGTGCGGAATTGAAAAATGACTTCATCCGAATGAGCCATGAAGTAAAGGAAGGTGAAACCGTCAAAAAACTTTATACCAGTTCTGACAAATACGATTACATGGTCACGCAAAATCCCCAGCTAAAAGAATTAAAGGAGCAATTGGGGTTGGATTTCGAATACTAGGCCGTTAGTTCCTGATGTACACTTTCAGCGTTTCACCGATCGACAATGCTGCGGTATTCCGTGCATTCAAATCCATCAGTTCACTTACCTCCATGCCATGGTCGCTGGCAATTTTGTACATGGTATCACCGGCCTGCACCGTATATAAAGTAGTAGCCTGTACCGGTTTTTCCTGGATCAATGGCTGACTGACATACAGAACCTGTCCTACACGCAACACATCATATTTGGTCAGATTGTTCCACTGCTGGATTTCCTCTATGGTCACTTGATAGCGTGAGGAAATGGCCCAAAAAGTATCCCCCGCTTTTACCGTATGTGTGTCGCCTGTTTTTTCTGTCTGGTATGTCGGCTTCAGGGGTTCTTCCGGCTGGGCCCCCGGTATGACAGCCGGACTTGCCTTCTGTTCAACTGGCTCTGTTACCGTTTTTTCATCCTGTGGCTGTGAGGGAGTGGTCGATGGCCGCAAAAACGCACTTACCTTTTCAGTTTGTAAATCTTCGGCCTGCGTGGAGCGGTCGGTATTCTTTGCCACGATGCGAACGTGATGGGCGGGGAGTTCCTGATAGCTGACCGGTACGTTGGCCGGCCGTTTGTCTGCGAGCCATAAAACACGTCCGGCACGGATTTTTTCACCCGCTTCTATCCGGTTATGGCTGATCAGGTGTGCCAGGCGGATGCCATATTGCTGCGAAACCCCCCAAAGGGACTCACCGGGCTGCAACACATGAAAGCCCATGACCGATTTTGATTTTTTTTTGCCCAGAAAATACAGTTCCCCATTTCGGATCATGTCCGAACCATCCATGTCATTATAGGCCAGGAACTGTTTTTCGGAAATCCCGCCTTTACGTGAGAGGGAACTGACATTGTCAGAGGGAGTGGCCATAATGGTTTCCACCCCATTTATCGAAATGATAATGGGAGCCAGGGGTGAAGAAATCCCCGCTTTGATCTCGCGCGGGTAGGTTTTGGGTTCCTTAATGCTCTTTTGTGTTTCGGCCTGTGCCGTTATGGAGCCCTTCTGTCGGGCATTCACGGGAATCAGGACCGTATAGGCTTTATCGGTAGGCACGGGGCCATAGGCCAGCCATTTATTGTAATAGCGAAGCAAGTCGGTTTCGACCTTAAATTCCCGGCTGATTTTTTCCAGGTCTTTTCCTCCCCCCTTTTTGTATTCATAGAGTTCGAGCCCTTCGGAATGTTTCCCGCCTATTTCCTGCTCAAATGCAATTTTATAGGCCAAATATTTCTTAAAATACCAGTGCGTTTCACTTGTAATGGGCATTTTCTTTGCCCCGATGTATTTGTCGTCCACGTATTTCTTTACCCCTCCCAATCCGGCCTGATAGGCAGATACGGCATACGCCCAATTGTCCAGCTTTAGGTAGTTTTTTTTGAGGTACAGAGCCGCGCCACGGGTGGCAGCCACGATATTTTTGCGTTCATCAACCTGCCGGTCGATCCGCAGACCTACTTCCCGCCCGGTAAAATCCTTAAACTGCCAAAAACCCACCGCATTGGAGGTAGAAACCGCATCTGAAATAAGGCCACTCTCCTGCACGACAAGGTATTTGAGATCATCCGGCACTCCCTCTTCGGCCATGACCCGCTCGATGATGGGGAAATACAGGTTGATAAGATCGAGCTGTGTCTGGAAAAATCGTTCGCTTTTCATCAGTGCATCGACATTTTCCTGAATATCATGTACAGCCTCACTGGTCAAGGTCAGTTTCATGTTGGCAAATTCAATTTGCGAAGGAACACGGGGTGTTGCGGCCCTTGCCCAATGAAACATGATACCAAAAAGCAGGAACAAGGCTACTTGTCGTTTTCCTTTCATAATTTTCTCGCCACCATTAGTCCATCCCGTATGGGAAATAATACATTTTCAACGCGCGGATCGTGCTGAACCCTATGGTTAAACGCTCGTATTTTTTCAGTGTTTACATCCGTTTTTTCTGGATCGGCCACGCTCCCGCTCCACAATACATTATCAGCAATCAGGTAACCGCCGGGGGCCATTGCCGGCACGATCCATTCATAATAATCGAGGTACGATTCCTTGTCGGCATCCAAAAATACCAGGTCCCACGTCCCCGTGAGCGTCGGCAACACGTCACGGGCATTGCCTGTCCGGTAATCGATACGACCGGCATATGCCGATTCCGCAAAATATCCTTCCACGCGCTTTCGCAACTCTTCGTTGCAATCAATGGTGCAGATGAAGCCATCGGATGCCAACCCCTCGGCCAGACACAAGGTAGCATAGCCTGTATAGGTGCCGATTTCAAGGATACGGCGTGGCCTCACCATATGACTGAGCATGGATAATACGCGACCCTGCAGGTGGCCGCTTATCATGCGCGGCATGAGCACGTGCAGGTTGGTTTCGCGGTTGATCCGGCGCAACAGCCCGGACTCCGGCTGTGTGTGGCTTTCAGAATAACGTAAAATAGCAGACGGAAGGAATTCCATGGAACAAAAATAGATGAATTTGGATGAGGACAAAAAATGAAAAGACAGTGGCAATTTTCACCCTGATTGAAATGGGCCGACGGGCAGGGACGGCTACATTAGCAGGAGATCGCCCGCCGGATCGATCACTCCTCATTCGCTGGTTTGCTTACATTCCTGTCTTTCCATTTTCCCATCAGCTTATCCAGGGCCACGAGGTAAAAATCATAATCAAAGAGCCTGGCGTCAATGCGTGCCTGTCGCAAAAAGAAAAGCCCGATGGGCAATAAAACCAGGTCGGCGACCCACACGGCCAGGTGGCCATCCATCATATTGGCCTTCGCCCATTTTTCACTGGAGATCGTCAATACGTAATAGATAATAAAAAAGAAGATGGAAACAATCACCGGCATTCCCAACCCTCCTTTTTTGATAATTGCCCCCAGTGGTGCCCCGATCAGAAACATCACGATACAGGCGAATGCCTGGCTGTACTTTTTGAATTTTTCGATAACATACCGGTCAATTTCTTCCTCGATGTTTTTTCGCTTCATTTTCATTCCGCTCAGGTTTACCTTAAAATTCCGCGCACTATTGAGGGCACTTTGCGTGATCATCGACCGTTTGCGGCTGTCCGACACGATCGAATCCAGATCCGCCATTGTCAACGAATCCAACTGGTAGCCACCCTTTTTCATCTTCCGTGTGTGTGGAACTTCAATTTGCCTGATGGGCGAAACCGAATCAGCCAACAAGCTGTGGAGTATCCCTTCGTCCTGCCACAAAAAGGCTGGCAAAACAGAGGCTTCGAGGGTTTCCCTATTTTTGACCGTAACTGTATCAATGTTTTGTTTTCTATCATTGTGACGTTTATAATGCAGGAAAAGGTACGTCACACCCCCATCCACTACCAATTCCCGTATTTTCCGTATTTCCTGGCTCATCGAATCAATGTCGTATGTCAGTTCAGCCAGGTTTTTCATTTGCCGGTTGTTTCGGAAAAGCTCTTCCTTGGTACGGTTCAGGTCAAACGACGACAAGCTAAACACCATGTCAAGCCGGTCAAAAGAGGTTCGGTTCAGGTCATCTACATAGCTCTTGGCCTTTGCCGTTTCGCTGTAATAGGTTCCATTAAACAGCTCCAGCTTCAGGTATTTGTCGTTGTAGATGGTATACATTTTACTTGAGTCGGCCAGGATGACATTACGGTTTCCATCCCTGCGCGTATGGTCATAGATCATGACGTTTTTCAGCGTCATATTGTCCGTAAGCTTATCTGCTGCCTTGATCGTATAGCCCGGCAACCCGTGATAAAACACGCCGGGTTTGATGTCCAGTGCGGGTTTTTGGTGCTTGATGTCATACAGCAGGCTATAGGCCTTGAGATTGGCTGCCGGCACGATGTAATCATTGAAAAAGAATGCCCCGACAGTCAGCACCAGCACCACATAAAAAACCGGGCGCATGGCCCGCAGCAGTGAAATACCAGCACTCTTAATGGCCGTCAGTTCAAAATGTTCGCCAAGATTGCCAAACGTCATCAGGGAAGATACCAGTACCCCCAACGGAAGGGCCACCTGAAGCATATTGAGGCTGAAATAAAACAGCAACTCCCCAAAAACGGCTACCCCGAGATTCTTACCAACAAAATCATCAAAATACTTGAGCAAATACTGGATCAGCAAAATAAAGGTGGCGACCAGTGTGGTAAGGAAAAATGGCCCGAAAAAGGATTTTAATATCAGCTTGTCAAGCTTTCGCATGTCGTAAGATTAGCAACAAATAAACGATTAACGAATGCAAAAGTATATGGTTGTGCTCAACCCCCTACTATTTCTTTCAGGTCATGAATGAGTCCATCCCAAAGTTCCTGGGATTCTTCCATATCAATGTCTGAATAATCTACCACGCGTATATAGACTTCCTGGGTCAGTTCATTCATTTCCAGTCGCAGCTCCACATAGTTGGGATCCTCGTCTTCTTCACTGATAAATTCAAAACGAACGTGATGATTGGACCGGCTGGAATTAAGTCGTGCCCTGTTTTCCTCCCCATCCCAGATAAATGTATAAACTTTATCTTCATTGACATTGACATCATCAGCAAACCACTGCGACAAACCCGACGGTGTACTGATATAAGGAAAAAGCATTTTTTTGGATGCATTGATCCCGTATTCTCCGATAAACTTGTTCTTTTCCATTACGAGATGAAATTTTACCCAATGTATTAAAAAAAAATAAAACCAATAAGACTGGTCAAAAAGAAATTGCTATACATTTGCAACTCTTTTTTGAGACCCATGAATGGCGAGGTAGCTCAGATGGTTAGAGCGTCGGATTCATAACCCGGAGGTCGGGGGTTCAATTCCCCCCCTCGCTACATTTTTTAAGGGTTTTTCTTCCTTTCCCATCCCCTGAATTGCTTCACTTCCGGTTGATCGTGCACGGACCCACCTGCGGTAAATTACTACCTTCCGGCGTATCATTTCCTTATTTGTCAATAATTAGTTTGATTCCCATCCCACTGTTCACAACCTCATGAAGCTGGAGCACAGGCGGCTCGCTCTCCGTCACCTGCACGCCCGTGCTCCCCACCTGCCCCCGTACTGCCCACGCCCGGGGCTATTTAGCGGCATTTGAGCCCCATTTCCTGCGAAAAGCGCATGCATGCCCGGCATACGGGTCATCGCATTACAGCCATCAGGTAAGAATTGCCCCCCATTTTTATATCTTGTGCCAACTTTGGTAAACAATAAATAACACGTATGACAACAACCGTAGTAGTAGGCGGCAGTTTTGCTGGCATGACAGCCGCTATCGAGATCAAAAGAAAAGGAAAAGAGCAGCACAAGGTAATCCTGATCGACAAATCACCCCTGTTTTTGTTTATCCCATCGCTGATTTGGATTCCATTTGGCAGAAGGGAAATGAAGGATATCTCCTTCAAAAAAGAAGGCGTACTTCAAAAACGAGGTGTCGATTTTGTGCATGCCGAAGCCCTATCCGTCGATACCCAG
>JAOUOM010000173.1 GCA_029880385.1 Cyclobacteriaceae bacterium
TAGCACTGTCACCGAAAATGATGGCGGGGAGGAAATTATCGTGTCCAATTCAAAAGTAACCCTCGTGAGCCGTGACGGCACGGTACTCGATGAGACCTATACACGGGAAGACGGACAGTTTCGTTTTCGTGTTTTTACCGAAGAAAACTACCACCTGATTGGCGAAAAAACGGATTATTTCACCACACGTAAAGAATTTTCAACCATTGGAAAAAGTATCCGAAAAGATACATTAACCGAGTTTGTAACCAATGTGGAATTCAAAACCAAAATCAAACTGGATCGTATCGTCATCGAAAAACCCATCGTACTCAACAATATCTACTACGATCTAGACAAAGCGGATATACGACCTGATGCAGCCCTCGTCCTCGACAGCCTCGTCATGATCATGAACGACAATCCGGAAATTTACATCGAACTCGGCTCCCATACCGATGCAAGGGCCCTGGATAATTACAACCTCGACCTTTCCTGGCGAAGAGCCCGGTCTGCCGTTTCCTATATTATCTCCAAAGGGGTAAACCCAAACCGGATTACAGCCAGAGGTTATGGCGAAACACAACTGATCAACCTCGATGCCCAAACCGAAGAAGAACATCAGGTAAACCGCCGTACAGAGTTTAAAGTACTTAGCTACAATCCCAAAGAACGTCAGGAAGACATGCCGGATGATGAGGAAATGGACGAATATGACCGGTTTTTTAAAAACAATGGGGAAAACAGGTGATGCATTTACATCCTGAATGGTTGTAAATTGCGGTCACTTTGAAAGCTATATCCCACCTCTCATTTTTCTTCCGGTCCCGCGAAGCCCTGATCATCGGACTGGTGTTTTCGTCCAACAGTTTTATGTTTGGCAATTGGGTCACCCGCATACCCGACATCAAACTTGCCTTAGGGCTTACCGATGCCACACTTGGACTGGCACTACTCGGCGCACCCATCGGTGCCATGATCATCATGCCATTTTCAGGATGGATCATTGCACGTTTTAATGTGGGTAAAACCACCCTGCTTTTTGCCCTGCTCCAAATGCTTTCCCCCACTATCCTCTCCCTGAGTACGTCATTATGGACACTGATGGCTGGATTATTTTATTTTGGCTTTACCAATGCCATCATGGACATAGCCATGAACGCTGCCGCCGCTTCGGTCGAAAAAAAACAAAAGCGCCCCATCATGTCAACCTGCCACGGCATGTGGAGCCTCGGTGCCATGGCTGGATCCGCAGTAGGCAGTGTGGTGTTAGCACTTCATGTAGAACCCGGGGTACACCTGATGGGCCTGACACTTTTTTTGCTGGCATTCATTGCTACCATTGCGAGGTATATCCTGATGTACCGCGAAGAAACCAACAGCGAAGACAAACTTTTCGCCATCCCCAATCGCACACTTCTGGCTCTTGCCATCATGGCTTTTTGTATACTCCTGAGCGAAGGGGCCATCGCTGACTGGAGTGCCCTCTACATGAAGGAATCACTCATTGCTAGCCCGGTTCTGACCGGACTGGCCTATGCGGCTTTTTCCGGCATGATGGCCATTGGCCGGTTTATGGGTGATGCCATCATCCCGGTCATTGGCAAAAAAAAGACAGCTCTCTGGGGCGGGCTCCTTTCTGCCATTTCGCTTGCCATTACCCTCGTCCTGGGCGATCCGTATCTCGCCATTATAGGCTTTGCCCTTACCGGCCTGGGCTACTCCTGTGTCGTTCCCGTTATTTTTTCCTCAGCAGCCAACGAACCGGGATTTAGTGCCGGTGCCGGTATTGCAGCCGTATCCACGGTAGGGTATGCCGGCTTCCTCGCCGGCCCGCCGCTGATCGGGCTGTTATCCGAACAATACAGTTTGCCTTTTGGCATGGGGCTGATTGTGATACTTTCCTTTTTGGTCTTTATATTGGCCATGAAAATACGATTTAGATAGTTTTTTTGCCCCTGTCCTTTCTAAAATACACGATATTTGCCCCTCTAAACAACCCCGAATATGACTGACCGATATGCACTGCGTGGCGTTTCCGCTACCAAGGAAGACGTACACAACGCAATCAAACATATTGACAAAGGGCTTTTCCCACATGCTTTTTGCAAAATCGTCCCCGACCTGCTGGCTGGTGACCCGGATTATTGCACCATCATGCATGCCGACGGGGCCGGCACAAAATCTTCGCTGGCCTATATCTATTGGAAGGAAACCGGCGATTTGAACGTTTGGAAAGGGATCGCACAGGACGCCATCATCATGAACATCGACGATCTGATCTGCGTCGGTTGCACCGAAAACATCCTCCTGTCCAGCACCATCGGACGAAATAAAAACCTCATCCCGGGCGAAGTAGTCTCCACCATCATCCAGGGTACCGAGGAAGTACTCCGGATGCTTCGCGACCAGGGCATCGACATCATTTCTACCGGAGGCGAAACAGCCGACGTGGGTGACCTTGTCCGGACCGTCATCGTCGACAGTACGGTCACCGCACGAATGAAACGCACGGATGTCATTTCCAATTCCGACATCCAGCCCGGTGATGTCATCGTCGGCCTCGCCTCACACGGCAAGGCTTCCTACGAAGACCAGTACAATGGAGGCATGGGTAGCAACGGACTTACCTCTGCCCGACACGATGTGTTCCACGCCATGTACCGCGACAAATACCCCGAATCCTGCGATCCCGCTCTCGATGCGTCTCTCGCCTATACCGGATCCAAAAAACTGACCGATCCCGTAGACGGGTCTCCCGTCAATGCCGGCCAACTGGTTTTGTCCCCCACACGGACGTACGCCCCCATCATCAAGGCCCTCCTGCGTGAGGAACGCGACCGCATTCATGGCATGGTACACTGTAGCGGCGGTGGACAGACCAAAGTGCTGCATTTTATCAAAAACCTCCGCATCATCAAAGACGACCTGTTCCCCGTACCCCCTTTGTTCCGCTTAATTCAGGAAGAAAGCAAAACCAGCTGGCGCGAAATGTACCAGGTGTTCAACATGGGCCATCGTCTCGAACTGTATGTGCCCGAAGAAATTGCCGACGATATCATCGAAGTAGCCGAATCCTTTAACGTGGAGGCCAAAGTGATCGGCCGCGTGGAAGAATGCGACCACAAAGAAGTGGTGATCCGATCGGATAAAGGGGAGTTTATCTATACCTGACTTCACCACAAAACCACCGGTTTTTTTATCGGAGCGATACCGGCTGGCTTTTTATCCGCTGCACGCCCGCTCTCCCCACAAGGCCGGCGTGCTGCCCCCGATCGGGGCTATTGATCGACAGGATGGCTGTTTGGGCTCCTTTACATCCCGGCTGTGGCATGCCTCACATCCGGTTTATCATCGATTAGCCGGATTTACCGCAATGGAATAAATCGAACAGGTCATTCTGACAAATACACACGCTTGACCCGCTGGCTTACGTTGGTGAGGATTTCGTATATAATCGTGTCAGACCAGGCTGCCAGATCCCCGATCGTCGGCTGCTGTCCAAACACCACTACTTCCTCGCCCTCCTTCACCGACAATCCGCCAATGTCCAGCATCGTCATATCCATACATATTTGCCCGATCGTTGGTACCAGTTGCCCCCCAACCAACATTTTGCCCCTGCCTTTGCCAAATACCCGTAGGTATCCATCGGCATACCCGATCGGCACCGTCGCAACCAGCGTGTCGACCGATGCCTGTCCGGCCCGGCCATAGCCAATGCTTTCGCCTTTTTTCACCCGTTTCACCTGCGATATATGGGTCTTGAGCGTACTCACCGGCCGCAAACCGGCCAGTGTGCCATGCCCATACAACCCAATTCCCAGCCGAACCATATCATAGTGATACGCTGGAAACCGGTCGATACCACTCGAATTAACCGCATGCCGTACCGGCCTGTAGCCCAGGGTATCGGCCAATGCCTGATACCCTTCTTCAAATAACCGGGCCTGCTGATGCGTATATTGATCCTGCAACGGATCATCGGCACTCGAAAAATGAGTGAATACGCCTGCTACCCGTACCTGTGGATTTGACGTAAGATAGTCACATACCTCGCCTATCGATTCCGGCACAAAGCCCAAACGGTTCATCCCGGTTTCGAGCTTAATGTGAATTTGTGGCGGACGTTCAAGCTGTGCCACTGCGGCAAGCCCACGCATGCTATATATTTCGACCTCAATATGATTTTCCGCCAGTATCTCATAATGCTCGGGATCAGCATTCATGACCATAATGGGCAAATGAATCCCATGCCTGCGCAAATGTAGGGCCTCATCCATATAGGCCACCCCAATAGCGTCTACCTGATGGTACTGTAGCACATTGGCTATTTCGAGACTGCCACCCCCATAGGCAAAAGCCTTGGTCATGACCATCAGACGGGTACCCGGTTTAAGCTGGCGCTTATAGGTGTTCAGGTTGTGGGCCAATGCTTCAAAATTGATCTCCAGCAGGGTGCCATGGTGCTTTGCCTGCAACCGTTGCACAATCCGCTCCAAATGAAAATGCCGCGCCCCTTTTACCAATACCATCTCATGCGTAAACACCGGAGGATCATCCAAAAAGGCTGCCGTTGACCCGTACATCTGATGAGGCATCGAGAATGCAACCGCATTTGCCGAAAGGGAAGTCCCGATCCCAATCAACCGACCAATCCCATGCTGGAGCAACAACTGGTTGACCTCCTGATACAACTGTGCAGGTTCCTTTCCTGTCTGTAGCAAATCCGAAAGTATAAGCGTTCGGTTTGGTAATTGTTGTTGTTTTTTCATAAAATCCAACGCCACCCGAAGCCCCTGCAGGTCGTTGTTGTAGGTATCGTCGATCAGATAGCAACCATGTTGACCCTCCTTTATTTCCAGGCGCATTTTCATGGGATGGATGTGTGACAACCCCTTTTGTATTTCACCGGGGCCACAGCCTGCCAATAGTGCCAGTGAAACTGCATGAAGGGCATTTTCTATCCATACCGGAAAATCAAACGGCAGGTGGAATGAAAATGCGGTGCCGTGCCAGGCTACCTGATACAGGTTGTCCTTTCGCTGAAAATAAAAGGCTGCCTCCGGATCATGCAACGACCAGGCAGCTACCTTGCCGGGAAAACGACGTGACAGATAGTGGAAGGTTTCTTCCTGCTCACGGCAGCATACAATGTGTGTACACCCTTCAAACAATTTTGCCTTTTCACTGCGCTTATGCGCCAAATCCACAAATCCTTCATTGTGGGCAGGGCCGAGATTGGTCATCAGACCGAGGGTAGGCCGGATCACAGGTTGCAGGTGCTCCATTTCCCCTGAACGGGAAATTCCAGCTTCAAAAACCGCCACCTCATGGGAACTGTTCATTTCCCAAACGGAAAGGGGCACACCCGTCTGGCTGTTATAGCTCTTGGGGCTTTTTACCACCAGATATTTTTCGGATAAAATACTGGCCAGCCATTCTTTTACCGTTGTTTTTCCATTACTACCGGTAATCCCCACTACCGGGACGGAAAATTGCCGACGGTGGTAGGCCGCCAGTTGTTGCATAGCCCTGACACTATCCGGCACTTTCATTATACAGGCATCAGCAAAAGACGAACCATCGAATGCCGGGTCTTCCACTACAAAACAACGGGTGCCTTTGTCATACAGGTCATGCATAAACTGGTGCCCATCGTGATGAGCAC
>JAOUOM010000174.1 GCA_029880385.1 Cyclobacteriaceae bacterium
ATTCCTGCTCCTTTACAAAACGGTTTTCGCTAATGTAATAATCCCGTAAACGCACAAATTCCTTTGTACGGCCAATACTGTAACGCATTTCGCCTTTTGCAAAATTCAAATAAAAATTTTTCTGTCTAAAATCAAACCTGCCATAGTCATACATCCAGTCAATATTTCGTGCCGGATCCTTTACCCTGATCCCGCTATGGCCAAATACGGAATAAAGCTCCGATTGGTAGGGACCAAACGTAATCACCGAAATCGTGGCTTCATCCGACAGCCGGATCGGGGCTACCTGTCCCCGCGCCTGCATGATCACGATCCACCCAAAAACCAAAAGAACATATTTCAGATTCATAACAACATTTGATTAGGTTTACATTTATGTATGTACACTGGCGCGATACCCTACAACTGGCATCAAAACTAAACGTTATCCGAATAATCAACGCCATAAAAATTACGCTAAGCTACCTGATTTCCCGCATCACAAACCAGCCCGGCATACAGGGCCTGCCAATGAGCATCTCCGTAGAGCCAACTACGGCCTGCAACCTTCGATGCCCCGAATGTTCCAGTGGCCTTCGGTCTTTTACCCGCCCTACCGGCCGGATCAGTTTGGGTCAATTCAATCAAATTCTTGCGCAGCTAGCCACCCATTCAACCTATCTTACCTTTTACTTCCAGGGAGAGCCCTATCTCAATCCAAACTTTCTTGAAATGGTACAGCGGGCACATGAAAAACAATTATACACCGCTACTTCCACAAATGCCCACTTCCTTTCTGATGAAACCGCACGCGACACGGTCAAATCCGGGCTCAACCGCCTCATCATAAGCATCGATGGTATCAGCCAGGAATCCTATAGTAACTACCGGAAGGATGGTGAGTTAAATAAAGTCCTTACGGGTACCCGCCTGCTGGTCGAATGGAAAAAAAAATTGAACTCGCCTACACCGGTGATAATATGGCAGTTTCTTGTCACTGCTGGCAATGAGCATGAAATCCCGGCTTTGCACAAACTTGCCAAAAGCTATCAGGTAGACAAAGTAGCCCTCAAAACCATACAGGTGTATGACCATAGCAGGGGTAATTCCCTTATTCCCACACAGGAACGCTATTCGCGCTATCGCAAACTGCCCGACAATACCTACCAAATCAAAAACAAGTTACTCCATCATTGCTGGAAAATGTGGAGTTCATGTGTCATCACATGGGATGGGCAGGTAGTGCCTTGCTGTTTTGACAAAGACGCATCCCATCCTATGGGCAACCTGTTTTCCCGGCCATTTGCTGAAATATGGAACGATATTCCCTACCGGAATTTCAGAAAAGAACTGCTCACATCCAGGAGCTCGGTGGAAATGTGCAAAAACTGCTCGGAAGGCACGCGCATCTGGGCCTGATTCACGGCTAATTTTTGGTTAAGGAAATGAATATATCATCCATTAATTGGAGTTGTACGTTATCCGCTTTCTTTTCTTTAATCAAATAAAATATACCCCTCCGGTTCTGATCAGTAAGGAGGAAAAGGGAGTCACCTGCCATTTCCCATGCCTGGGTATGCACCAACGTATCGGCACCAAACAAACATCCGGGAAAACCATAGGCATGGATTGTCAATGAATCTTTCAAAAAATCAAAACGTCCGTACATTTCCAGTTTCACGTCACTGCCTACTCCCTCGAATGCGCCCGGTTGTGCAAACCACCTCGCGTGCCAACTCCCCTCAAAAGGCCCCGAAGGGCTGCCACAAGCCACCATCATGAGAAATGGCAACAGAATTTTACCTGCTTTTTGTATCATACATCAACTCCCCACTTCCACTACCTTAAATTCTACCCTTCGGTTTTTTGTTCGTCCTTCAATGGTCTCATTTGACGCAACCGGCATGGATTCCCCAAAGCCCTCGACTTTTATCCTGGAACGATCAATGCCGTTCAAAATAAAATAATTATAAACGGATTTTGCCCGTCGGCGAGACAAGTCCAGGTTATATTCGGCCACTCCGCGTGAATCCGTATGCCCGGCGATTTCAATCTTTTGTATTTTTCCAGTACGCATATATGCCAGTATCCTTTCCAGCTCCGGGTACGATGCCGTGGTAAGCTCGTCTCTATCAAATGCAAAAAAGATATTGTTCATCACAATGGGCTTCCCGGCTTCTATGGGAGATATCATCAAATCCATCCTGATTGAGTCAGACTTTCGAATCTCGTTGAGGTCTATGTTTTCATTTTGCGACAGGAACCCATCCAGGTCAGCTGACAGGCCAAACCTGGCTCCTGGCCGAAGCGAAAAATTATAGCTGCCATCCGCATTTGTCATGACTGACCCTATATCGATGCCATCAGGCAAACGCTCAACCAAAACTTTTACATTGGCCATTCCTTCATTGGTATTCGTATTGATCACCCTGCCTGAAACCGCAATCACAATCGTCTCCTCTTCCTGAACCAGGTGCTGGACCGATGAAGCCAGAGGATCGCTGGGATCAATAAAAAATTCATCTACTCTAAACCGAAAAATATCCGTATCGTCATCTACTCTGCCCCGGGTAAAATACAGGTGTTTTCCTGTCACCGGAATACTGAAATACTGATCGTCCTGATCGGTATTGATCCCTGCTCCCAGGTTGTCAGGTGGCGACCATTTCATCCAGGTATCATCCAACCTCCGCGATACATATATATCCAATTGGCCATAGCCTTTAAATCCGGATGACGAAAAATATAGTGTTTTCCCGTCTTCGGCCAAAAATGGAGCAGCTTCCTCAGCGGCAGAGTTGAGTGTCCCCCCTATATTTTTTGGCTCACTCCATCCGTTTCCATTTTTGAAGGAAATATAAAGATCCCGACCCCCATAGCTGTCATCACGCTCCACTGCCTGCAGCAATACCTGTCCGCCCGGAACCAGAAAAAAGTCTGCTTTAGGGGAATAATTATATTCATTCTCCACTTCAATGGATTGCGGTTCGGTAAATTTTCCGTCTTCGAAATACGCCATGGAAACCCCGGCATACATGCGTCCTTTTTTCCCATATCGATTGCCCAGGATAAACATTTCTTTATCGTCGACTTTCGAAACAGAACTTATGAAGTTAGGGCCTTCCGTATTAAGCGGCGGACCGGCATTTACAGCCACATTCCACTCTTTTTCCACTTCATTCCATGTCGAAACCCATATATCTTCCGGATCATCCACTCCTCCCACATTGCCTGGGTGGTATTTTCTGCTGAAATACAATTTTTTGCCATCCGGCGATATGATCGGACTATGCTCGACATAGGTACTGTTTACATTTTCACTTAATTTTTCCGCATCTATCTTACTATTTACCCCTTTGGCCAGATCGATCAATACGGTTATGGGAATATTGGAAGCAGAAATGCCAATGGCATCAATGCTGTTATACCCCGGCACTGCCTCCCCATCAATTTCAACACGTATGGCCTGTATTTCAACACCGTGAACAGTTTCGTCAAAAAACAAATTAAGCAAACGGTTTTCTGTGGGAATAGCCCGTGGTTTTAGTTCAAATAACACATAGTCATTATAGTCACGGTCATATGCCACTACCCGTGTTATAGACCCGGGGTTTTCAGTTTCGGCAATGGCAACCTGCTTGGCTTTGATTGCCTGGGGAAAAGCTACCATCACGAAATCCTTTTTGTCCGGACTTTTTGGTCGCCAGGCGTTTGGGTTCTCTCCACTTTTTGGCAACACATTGGGCTTATGGAGCACTTGAAGGGCTGAAAACTCCAAAGGGCCAAATTCAGATGAAACATCAATAACCTCTGATGCCCATATCACTGACTCCTGGGCACTGACGATTCCTTTGGCCAGGAGAAGGATTAAGAGCAGGTACAATTTTCTCATAATACGTTTGGGTAATCTGTTATTAATTCTGACGGATCAAGCGTACTTCAACCCTTCGGTTTAATCCTTTGGCTTCATCGGTACGCTCTGTTGTAATGGGAACTGTTCCTCCAAATGCCTTGGTTGTTACCCTTGCTTTTTTCACCCCATTGCTGATGAGGTATTCTGCCACCGCTTGCACACGGGCTTCCGACAGTTTCATATTAGCCTCTGCATTTCCCGCAAAATCCGTATGCCCTTCCAACTGGATCAATACATCGGGCCGTTGATTTACATATTCAATAAACTCGTTTAAGGAGGGATAGGAGGATGACAGGATAGTGGCACTACCCCGGTTGAAATTTAGGTTGTCCAATCGGATCAATTCCTCTTTTTCATCAGGTGACACCTTCAACTCCATAAATGAAAATCCATCCCCGTCAGTATCTGAAATTTCAAATTCCTTTTCAAATTCCTGATGACCGCTTACATTATCAATACGAAATGTATACCGGGTGTTTTTGAGAAGTAATAGTTCAAAACTACCATCCAACGAGGAACGGGTCATCCCCATATCATCATAATAGGGCAATTTTTCATACAATATGGTAGCCGACAACCGTGAGCTATCCTTTTCACTGACCACTCTTCCACTCACTTTCACCAGATCATTTGGCTGTGCCCAGGACAATTCACCGTGAAATAAAAGTAGTAAAAACACTGCTCGAACAGACAAAACCCTAATCATGGAAAATTATTTTATAGTGACTGAACGGAAAAATACAATAAATCAACAAAAAATGTAAGAAAATATCCTATTGATGTGCAGCAATACTTGCCATCATTTCCTCTTTATCTTCAAATTCAATGTGGTTCAGCCGATGAATGATGATGTTCTTTTGATGTAAAAATGCATAGAGCTGGGAAGGGTCTATTGGCTCAGAAGGCGGCAGATCCACTTTCAATGCATCTACCTGGATGCCATTTTTCCAAAAACGAAAACACAAATGAGCCCCCTTTGCCAGTCCCGTGGAGCCTACATACCCGATGATCTGGCCCTGCCTGACCGTTACACCAGGGCGAATCCCCGTTTTAATTTTTTGCATGTGCAAATACTGTGTGGTATAGTTGCTGTTATGACGGATTTTCACATAGTTTCCGTTGTATTTGCCAAAAGCAGCTTCTACTACCACACCATCGCCCACCGTACGGATTGGCGTACCCGGTGCGGCCGCATAGTCCGTGCCCAAATGCGCCTTGTAGGTCTTTAATACCGGATGAAAACGCTTGGGGTTGTACCGGGAGCTGATGCGCTTATAATCGAGGGGTGCACGCAGGAATGTCTTGCGCATGCTATTTCCTTCCTCATCAAAATAGTCTTCCTTCCCTTCGTTATCACCGAAATAGATGCCATAATAGGGCTTCCCAAAATGCTCAAAATATACGCCCGTTATCTTGCCAATGCCTACAGCCACACCATCCACTGTTTCCTCGTCATAGATCACCTTAAAGCGGTCGCCTTTCTGAATCCTGAAAAAATCTACCTGCCAGGCCAGTATATCCACCAACTTTCCTGCTAATGCCGGACTGGCTCCGGCTTCCGTTGCCGCTTCATATACCGATGATTGAATGACTGCCGCAATGGTGCGCTCAACCATTTTCACCGGACGGTGAATATACTCGGCATACACACTATCCCTGAGATGAAAAACCACATACGAACGTGAGTCTGGTTCGAAAATAAATTCACGCGCAGAGCGCAACGAATCACTTTCCAATAGGAGCGTATAGG
>JAOUOM010000175.1 GCA_029880385.1 Cyclobacteriaceae bacterium
TCACGGTTGTCATTGACCAAAACGATCTTCGAAAGGCCATTAATTCCCTGCACGAGTCATTCTTTTCTAACGAAATCAAGAGTGTCAACCTTTTCGTAGTAGGCACCGGCAATGTGGGGATGGCACTGCTGGACCAGCTTCGTCAGCAACACCGCTTCCTGCACGACAATTACCACCTTGATTTGCGTGTCATCGGTATGGCCAATTCACGAAAAATGCATTTCGACGAAGAGGGCATCCCGCTTGACCAATGGACCTCCCTGCTGTACCAGGGTGAGGAATATACCATTGATTCTTTTCTGGGCCGGATGGCGGGCCTCAACCTTCGAAACAGCCTCTTTGTCGATGTGACGGCCTCAGCCGATATTGCCGAAGTATATGCCGAAGTTTTGAAACGTAGTATATCGGTCGTGACACCAAACAAACTGGCCGCAACCAGCCCCTATCAGCATTATCATACGTTAAAGCACCTGGCCAGAAAATACAAATCACATTTTTTGTTTGAAACCAATGTGTGCGCCGGCCTGCCCGTGATTTCCACCCTTTCCGATCTGGTAAAAAGCGGCGACAGAATCCGAAAGATTGAAGGGGTTTTTTCCGGGACACTCAATTTTATTTTTAATCATTACGCAGGTACGACCACTTTTTCAGACATTGTGCGGACGGCCAAAAACGAAGGCTATACCGAGCCTGATCCACGCCTCGACCTGAGTGGCGAAGATGTCATGCGTAAAATATTGATCCTGACCAGGGAAAGTGGCTTCCAGATGGATTTTGAAGATGTGGAAGGGGTAAAATTCGTGCCCGACCGCTGCATGGAGGCCCGGGACATCGAATCGTTTTTTGGTTTGCTGCTTGAAGAAGAAGCTCATTTTCAGGCCTTGTACCGTCAGGCAGAGGAAAAAGGAAAAAAATTGCGCTTTGTGGCCAAGTATGAAAATGGCAAAGCCACGGCCGGTCTTGAACACGTAGGGGATGACCATCCGTTTTATCATCTGGCGGGCAAAGACAACATTGTGTTGTTTTATACCGATCGCTACCGCGAGCAGCCCCTGGTGGTAAAAGGGGCGGGTGCCGGGGCGGAAGTGACGGCATCGGGCATCTTTGCCGATATCATGAAAGTAGCCAACGCCAAAGGATAACCCCTGCAGATGGATGAGGTATCCGCTGATGGGTGCCGAAGGCTGGTCTGTCAGCCGGGTTTTATACATTTGCCCGCAACAACAACTCCAAAAAGGATAAAAGGCCCAGACCGGAAAGAAAAACGTTTGGGTAAGTGAGAGGCATTTTAATAGGATTGATTTGGATACAGTAAAAGTATTTGCTCCGGCCACTGTGGCCAACGTAGGGTGTGGCTACGATGTGTTGGGTTTTGCGCTCGAAGGCTATGGCGATGAGCTCACCCTGACCCGCCGTGCCGACGACCAATTGGTCATCAAAGCGATCACGGGTGCCAGTGGCATTCCCCTGGATCCGGCCACCAATGTGGCTACGGTATCCATTCGTGCACTTTTGCAGGAATTAGGTGTGTCTGCAGGTTTCGAAATGACCATTCACAAAAATATCAGCCCCGGTAGTGGCCTGGGGTCAAGTGCCTCCAGTTCGGCAGCAGCGGTTTTTGCCGCCAATGAACTGCTGGGCCGGCCATTTACACGCCAGCAACTGGTACCCTTTGCCATGAAAGGGGAGGAGGCCGCATCGGCCAAGCCACATGCCGATAATGTGACGCCCAGTTTGCTGGGAGGGTTTACCATCGTGCGCAGCTATGACCCGTTGGACGTGTTTGCCATACCGTTTCCTTCCGGGCTTCAGGCAGTGATCATATTTCCCCAGGTGGAAGTAAAGACCTCCGATGCCAAAAAAATATTAAAAAAACAGATCAACCTTTCAGATGCCGTTACCCAGTGGGGCAATGTGGCCGGCTTGATCAGCGGGCTATTTCTCAGCGATTTTGACCTGATCGGGCGTTCGCTGCAGGACGTCATCATTGAGCCGGTACGCAGCATCCTGATCCCGTCATACGATGAGGCCAAACAACTCGCCCTTGCGCTTGGGGCACTCGGCTATACCATTTCGGGTTCGGGCCCCAGCATGTTTGCCCTCACGCAGCATGCATCTGTGGCGGTAGCCATCCGCGATCAGGTTTCGGCATTTTACCGCTCCCGCGACATAGAAGTCATTTCCTTTATTTCATCCATCAACGCCAACGGAACCGTAGTAATCCCATGATGTATTATAGTACCAACCACCACCAGCAGGTGGCTACTTTTCAGCAGGCAGTCTACCATAGTCTGCCACCGGATAACGGCCTGTATTTCCCGCATTCCGTTCCGTCACTTTCGCACGAGTGGGTTGCCAGCCTGCCCGGACTCACCAAAGAGGAAATTGGAGTTGAGATTGCCCGCCATTTTGTAGGGGACGAGATCGGGGACGACACCCTCCGCCAAATTGTGGCGGAAACCCTTCAGTTTGACCTGCCTGTGGTTCACGTCGGGGACAATATCCACAGCCTGGAGCTGTTTCATGGGCCTACATGGGCATTTAAGGATGTCGGCGCACGGTTTCTGGCACGTTGCCTGGGCTATTTCAACCAGAAAACGGGTCGGGAAAATATGATCCTGGTGGCTACTTCAGGCGACACGGGCGGGGCAGTGGCTGCCGGGTTTCATCAGGTGCCGGGCACACGGGTGGTCGTGCTCTATCCGCGGGGCAAAGTCAGCAATGTTCAAAAGCAGCAATTGACCACCTGGGGGGACAATATCACCGCACTCGAAATAGACGGCACCTTCGACGAATGCCAGGCCCTTGTCAAGCAGGCATTCCTCGATGCAGACCTCAACCGGAAATTCAACCTTTCCTCTGCCAACTCCATCAATATTGCACGGCTCATCCCTCAGTCATTTTATTATTTCTGGGCCTACGCCCAAAAACCGTCCAGCCAGTGGGTGGTATCCGTGCCCAGCGGCAATTACGGCAATCTCACCGCCGGGCTCCTAGCCTGGAAAATGGGCCTGCCCGTCAAGCGTTTTATTGCCGCAGCCAATAGCAACCACATTGTGCCCGATTACCTGGCTACCGGTACCTATCAGCCCAAACCTTCGCAGCAGACCTATGCCAATGCTATGGATGTGGGCAATCCCTCCAACTTTGTGCGGATGCTCGAACTCTTTGGTCACCAGCACACAGCCATGACCCGGCTGATCAGCGGATTTCATATGGATGATACCCGCATTTTAGATACCATCCGGGCATGTCATACGGCTACCGGCTACCTGCTCGACCCCCACGGGGCCATTGGATACCAGGCACTTAGAGAAGGGCTGCAGCCCGGTGAGGATGGACTTTTTTTGGAGACAGCCCATCCGGTCAAGTTCCTCGATGTAGTTGAGAAGGCCCTAGGCTTCCCCCTCGATTACCACGACAAAATCGAGGCCTTGCTTCAGCGCACGCCCGTCTATGCGTCACTGAAAAGTGATTTTGAAGGTTTCAAAAGCCTGCTTTCCTCATACTGATATTTCCGCTGTATGGAGGCAGGGGAGCGGCCGTGGCTGGCTTTTTGGCATCCGGGCTACCCGTCATCCGCTGTATCTTTCCTTTCCGGCCCCATGGCCCATGCCAACGGAAAGGATGCCGCTGCTGCCGGGGCTGACAAGGGGAGTATGCGCCATATAGCAGCATCCGGCTATCTTTTGGAGGGGTGACAGGATTGATATATGAGGAGATTGGAAGATACAGGAATGAAGACCGGAGGAAGGCTTGATTTGGAACCAGACGGGCCTTGGCCGTGTAGTTTACCTGCACGTTTAATGGGTCTGGGATATTGGCTGTAACTCGTGAGGCTGCTACTCAATTCGGGGAGGAAAGCGGTAAATGGACGTAAAAGGTTGTCCCCTTATTTTCTTCACTTTCAACTTCAATTTTGCCATTATTGAGTTTTATAAAATCATAAACGAGCTGTAGGCCTAAGCCAAGACCAGATTCGCCTGCCGTGCCTTTTGTCGAGGTATTTTCGTTCAGGATAAAAAGCGAATTCAGTTTGTCTTTGGGCATGCCTACACCATTGTCAATAAATTTTATTGTGCCCAAACTAGCTTTGGTATTTTTTTCTGCCACAACCTGTATGTGCCCGCCATTTGGTGTAAACTTGATCGCATTGTTCAGCAAATTACGGAATATGGTCGAAGTAGCATTTTTGTCAGCGAAAACAGTGAAATCGGAATTCACCAGGGTGTCTAATTTTATATTTTTGGACTGGGCCATACCCGTAAACAAATCGGTTACTTCCCGTAACAGGTTGGCGAGGCTGAGTGTCTCTGGTGTATAGGGGAAATGTCCCCTTTGCTGAAGTGACCAATGAAGCAGATTGTCCAGTAGTTTTAAAAGGTGGTTGGCCGAATGTCCCATTTGATCCAACATTTCCCTTAACTCAACGGTATCAATGTCATCCAGGTCTTTTTTGATAACAAAAAGCAGTCCGCTCAACACACCAACAGGCCCCCTGAGGTCATGTGAAATGATGGAGAAAAGTTTGTCTTTTGACTGGTTTATGGTCTCCAACGAATCCTTTTGCTCTTTCAGTTGCTTATTCAGTCTGGTTTTGGATTTGTAGTAGGCGTATAATAGGATGGCCAGGCAAATCACGATGAAGAGAATGATGCCCCCGGTGATGATTATGATTTGATTATTGCGCTTTTGTTCTAGCAATAAATCTACTTCCGTCTGCTTTTGGCCTACCTCAAACTGTGTGCGTAAATTGGCTAGTTTTTGAGTCGTTTCCAGATTTTGGATACTGTCCTTATAGGTGTGGTACCTGGTTTGATACTCATTTGACTTTTTATAATCACCGGTTTTTTGATATAGGATATACAGCAAGTAGGAAGCATCCCCGATTTGTTCCTTCAAGCCTTCCTCCGTCGCTATTTCCAGTCCTTTCATTGCAAAGGCGATGGCTTTATCCCGGACATTTTCTTCCAAATAGATATTGGCCAGCTGGTTATAGAAATCCCCCATACCATAGCGGTCACCCAAAGGTTCGAGCATGCTGATGGCTTGGAAAAGATCTGTTTTCGCTTGATCATAGTTACCCTTTTTCCAATAGACCAACGCACGATTTCCAATGATGTAGGCCTGGCCAATGGGCATTTCTATTTCCTTAAAAATTGGTTCAGACTCATTGTAACACGCCAGAGCCGAATCGTAGTTTGCGATTACATAATAATCATATCCAATATTTAGCAAATTGATGGCTAATTCTTTTTTTTTATCCGTTTTTCTGAGAATTTCTATCGTCTTCAATCCATAGAGCAATGCGTTTTCTGCATCGTTATTTTGCGTATAGCAAGTGGATATTTCTGCATATATTTCTATCAGTATTGGTTCCATCGACGGATCCTTTGATGCCATATTGGCACTCTCAAATAGGTAGGCCAGTGCCTTACCCAAATTACCCATCAGTCGATGTGCAACCCCGATTCGTTCGTTGGCCCGGATAAAATATTCCTGGTTTTCGGATGCTTTTGCTAATTCAAGCAACTGCTTTCCATAGGTAAGTTCATCGTCAGGGGAGGTGGAATAAGCTGAAAGCCAATAATAGGCTTCCATTTCCTCAACTGGGTCCAGCTCGTGGGTTTCAATCAGTTTA
>JAOUOM010000176.1 GCA_029880385.1 Cyclobacteriaceae bacterium
AACTTTACATTGACAATGATCAGAAGGTAATTGACGGATCAGCTCAGTTGGCTCCTATTACACAAGGCAAGCTAAAGGAGGCCCTGGAATCAGGGGCATTTATGGTCAATTATGTAGGGCATGGCAATGAACGCGTTCTCGCCAGGGAATATGTCGTGGATTTTCCATTTATCGACGGGCTGAAAAACCGCTATAAATTACCCGTAATGGTGACTGCCACGTGTGAGTTTGGCCGGTACGATGAACCTATGCTGGCAAATGGGGTATCTGGTGGTGAACGGCTGCTTTTAAACCCGGAAGGGGGTGCCATCGCCTTGCTGACAACTACACGGCCGGTCTATGCCTTTTCGAACTTCTATGTCAATTCAGCCTTTCACGAACATTTGTTTGACAAAGAAGGAACGGATTATGTCCGGTTGGGGGATATTGTCCGGCTAACCAAAAACAACAGCTTGAGTGGTGTAAACAATCGAAATTTTGCCTTATTGGGGGATCCGATGCTCCGGTTGGCGTATCCCCGTCAGCACGTACAAATTACGGAAATAAACCAACGGCCTTTTGTAGAAAGCGTGGGGGATACATTGGGAGCCCTCGAATATGTACAACTAAAGGGATCCGTGGTAACCCAGGCGGGTCAGCCGCTCAGCGGATTTGAGGGGTCTGTTTTTATGGAAGTCTATGACAGAGAAACCGACCGCTATACACTGGGTCAGGAAAATAACCCATTTGCCTACAAAGTCCGGGAAAACCGGCTGTTTCGCGGAGAAGCTTCCGTGGTGAACGGAAATTTCCAATTTGAATTTATTTTGCCAAAAAATATATCCTATTTGTATGAGCCGGGCAAAATCACCTTTTATGCACAGGCCAACAACTTTCGGGATGATGCGACAGGTGCTTATACCTCTGTCAGGATCGGGGGCAGTAGCCCTACGGCCCAAGCGGAAAACCAACCACCGAAAATCGAGATGTACATCAATGATCCTACGTTTAAAGATGGCAGTACGGTAGGGAGCAGTGGCCTGCTGATTGCACGGGTAACGGATGAGAGCGGCATCAATATTTCAGGATTGGGCATTAGTCAGGACATTGTATTGCAGTTAAATGAGCAAACACATGTGCTGAACAATTATTATACAGCTGCCAGGGACACATACAAGGAAGGCTTTATTGTATTTCCATTCAATGGACTGGAGCCAGGCCGCTACAATGCCAGGCTGAAAGTTTGGGACATACACAATAATTTATCGGAAAGTGAAGTTGGGTTTATAGTTTCTGACCAGCCTAAAATCCGTTTGTACAATGTAATGTGCTACCCAAACCCTGTTCAGGACAAGGTTTTTTTTCGTTTTGAGCATGACCGGATAGGAGAAGCGTTGTTGGTGAATGTGGAATTTTACGATCTTAGTGGAAAATTGATTCAACGCAGTTCTTTTGAATTTGATGATAGTTCCCGCCTTGTGGAGACACCTGTCATTGAGACATTGCCAGGCCGCATGCAAAATGGGATTTACCTTTTTCGACTAAAAGTAGTGAGTTCAACCCATCCGGCGATGGGTGAAGAGGCTGGAAAAATCATAATAATGAATTAAGTTTAAATTTGCGTACGTAAAAACATAAAATGAACCTGAAATTATCAATCGTCCCGGTGGTTTTCCTATTGTTTGGGACAAGTGTATACGCACAGTACCGTATAAGCGGACAGCAAGGGACTAACCCCATTACGGTGGCGGCTCCATTTTTAGGTTTTGCACCCGATAGCAGGGGCTCGGCAATGGGCGATGCCGGCGTGGCCACCAGTTCGGATGTTTTTAGCGTGCACTGGAACAACGCAAAACTGGCCTTTGTGGAAAACGACATGGGCATTTCCCTTTCCTATTCCCCATGGTTGGGAAACATTGTTGATGACATGTCATTGAACTACCTGACGTTTTATAAAAAAATTGACAGGATTCAGGCTTTTGGCACCACCCTCAGGTATTTCGATTTGGGCGAAATCTACCTGACCGATATATCGGGGGTACCGCAGGGGATCGAAAATCCAAAAGAAATGGCCGTTGATGCCACATATTCGCGATTGTTGGGCGACAGGTTTAGTACCGGGCTGACGATGCGTTTTGTCTGGTCCAATCTGGCCGGCAATATTACCGGGGCACCCAGTGCAAGGCCCGGAACCAGCCTGGCATTTGACCTGGGCGGCCTGTACCGGCTACCGCTGGTGATCAAAGGAATGGATTCTGAATGGTCGGCCGGGGCCCATATTTCCAATATCGGACAGAAGATCACCTATAGCAATGAGGAATTTGAAGATTTTATTCCCGGCAATCTACGTCTGGGGACGGCTTTCACGACCAACGTAGATCCGTACAACTCGTTTACTTTTGCCTTGGATTTCAATAAGTTGATGGTACCCACGCCACCCATATATCAAAAAGACGCAGATGGAAATTTTGTGGTGGACAACAATGGCGATTATGTGATCGAATCGGGCAAAAATCCCGACCGTCCGTTTATAAGTGGCACGTTTGGGTCATTCACGGATGCCCCCGGCGGGTTTAGGGAAGAGCTTAGTGAAGTATCTATTTCGACCGGGATTGAATATTGGTACCAGCATTCGTTTGCCATACGGATGGGGTATTTTTATGAAACCAAAGAGAAGGGGGATAGAAAATATTTTACCACAGGGCTTGGTTTTCGATACCAGATTTTTGGCATTGATTTCTCATACCTGATTCCCCAGCAACAAAATAATCCATTGGCAGACACCCTGCGTTTGTCCCTTATTTTCAACTTTGCCCAAGACGAAGAGGCACTTACATTCTGATGCTAGACCGAACTGTTGCGCCCCAGGCATATCCCATCGCAGGGATTTCCTTTCCTGTTTACCACGTTCATCCATTTGCCCAGGGCATGGAAGGTGTTCTCGTTTTTGATCATGCCCATCCGGTGGTTTCGGTCGAAATCCTGCTCAAAAGTGGCCGATGGTATGAGAATGTACCGGGCGTGTCGTATTATGCCATTAAAATGCTACAGGAGGGGACAGCCACTAAATCGGCCGAGCAGGTGGCATTTGGTTTTGAAAGCCTGGGGAGTTTTTTGGAACTTAATACCGGACTTGACCACTGTGTAGTCAAATTGTATTCCTTAAAAAGGACATTCGAAAAATCCCTGGCCTTGCTACAGGAAATCCTTTTTTCACCGGTGTTTCCGGAAAAGGAATTTGGCCTGATGCGTGTACAGCGCAGTGAGCAGATCAAAGCCCACCTTTCCAATAACTCACAGCTTGCCACACTCTTGTTTAACAAGAAATTGTTTGGCGAAAACCATCCCTACGGCACGATCCTGACCCCTGACCGGGTTATGGAGCTGGAATTGGGACAGGTCACCGATTACTATCGTCATCAGTTGTTTTACGAACCCCAGCTCTTGCTCACCGGCCATGTGGAAGAAAAGGAGATCGAACTTGTCAACAACATGCTTTGTATACCCATGACGTTATCAGGGGGCCAGATGGGATCTACCGGGCATGCACGCAAGGAAGCGGAGCCGGTGATGGCTTCACGTCAAAGCACACAGGCATCTGTGCGTTTGGGTAGTCGAACGATTGGCAAAAACCACCCCGATTTTCATAACCTGAGCATTTCTAACTCCCTGCTGGGAGGTTTTTTTGGCTCTCGCCTAATGAAAAATATCCGTGAGGAAAAGGGCTATACCTATGGTATCTATTCCAGCCTGATACAGACGTTACACGAAAACTACTGGTTGGTCAGTACGGAAATGACCAAAGACAATGTGAAGTTAGGAATTGAGGAGATCAAAAAGGAAATAGCCCTTCTGGCAGCTGTAGCACCCACGAATGAAGAGATGGACATTTTGAAGAATTACCTGAAAGGGAAGCTGATGGGATCCATGGATACCGTGTTTGGCAAAGCGCAACTTGTGAAGAGCCTGGCTATCCACAAGTTGCCTGAAAATTATTTTGATACGTATTTTGAATCTATCGAACGCCTCACTCCCGATCAAATCCCTGCTTTGATCGACACCTACCTGCAGGCCGATCCGCAGGTATTGATCGAACTTTCCTAGGAAGTGCGATCAATAATTTCGATAAAACACCGTCAATTTGCTAATGACCTGGTCATAAAGGGGGGCAGCAAATTCCTCAAACATATATTGCGGGGATGGAATATCGATTTCAGTACGTTTGACAAGGTTTTTTTGCTCTTCTGAGAGTGCCCTTTCGTCCCCGTTGAAAGATGCCCATTTTACGGTCCACTTGTATTCACTGGGAAATTTTTCCTGGCTTATAACCCGCTGGCTTTGGTTGTCGGTAATCTGAAAATCCAATAACCCACTTCCCACGATTGATTTTTCCTGCACTTTCAGCTTGGCCTTAACCGTACCATAGATGTTTTTGCCGTCTTGTTTGGCAATGACCACACTGTCGCGGCTTACTTCTTCCACATAGGTATTGGAAATGATATTTCCGAGTGAAAACCGGTCAAACTGCATACGCACCACCTGATCCACATAGTCGAGGCTTCTGGTCTGGCTTTCTTCCGGGGCATAAAACCGCACATAGGGACTGACCGGGTTACGATCAAAGTATTCCTGTATTTTATTGTAAAAAAATTCATGTTTCACTTCCAGCATGCGACTAGGGGCAGGGATACGCTCAATGATCACGCGCAATACGGCAAACTGATAGGCTTCTTCGGCGAGTTGCTGGGCATTTTTGAACCGTGGTGATAGCTCCAATGCCCGCAGGAAATGTTGGTGGGCTTCAATTGCCTGATCCCTGCGTTGCTTCTGTTGCAGGGCCGCTACGCCCATATCGTAACGTACCTGGGCAGCTTTTTCCGATGCATCGTTAAGTTCCCGTACATACCTGACCGGATTGGGTACTGCCTGTAAGCACGCAGGGCAACGGTTGATCTGGTTATACAGGTTGTTGACCAACTGATACTCCCGGATCACCGATTCCCATTTTAGTTCATCCGGACTGTTTTGGTAAAACTGAATATTGTCCCGGTGAAGGTTGAGGGCATACTGATAGGCTTTTTTTAGCGTGACTGTTGCCTTTTTGTGGCTGCTTTTGGACTGAAGGCGGTTTACGGCCTGGTAAACGGCCCGGTCGTAATCACCTTTTTCCATGGCCTTTTTGCCGCTGGAGCAACCAGACAACATTAGGATGGTCAGCAGGGAAAGTATAAATGTTTTCATAGTAGTAAATGGGTTATAGCCTGGAAAGTCCATGTCATAGTTGACGCCTTTAGTCATTAATTTAAAATATCTGCTTTGGTCGTTGGCACGTTCGCCGTCCTGAGGCAGTTTTTTGTTTTTCTGCATAAAGATACCAGAATGATGCCAAAAGACGTTTTTTTGCCTGGGGTAAATCTCAGGCCTCTTTTCTCAATACCTCCAGGGGTGACTGACGAATGATATTTCGACTGTTAAACAATCCCATCATAACGGTAACACCTGTGACAAAGAAAAATATGCCAATCATGGGGCCGGGCGGGGGGATGAAGGTAAATTCAAACACAAAATGTCCCAAAAGAGAGGTGAATAATGATGCAAGGAACAAGCCGGACAGGGCACCCATGCTTCCTAATGTAACGTATTC
>JAOUOM010000177.1 GCA_029880385.1 Cyclobacteriaceae bacterium
GGGGGAGAAAAAGGCGTTCAATGACCGGTTGGACAGCCTGCTCAAAATCAAAAACAAACTGGAAACAGACATAGAAAGCGTTAATCAGGTGATGGGATTTCAGCCGCCGGATAGCATTCCTTACAGATGGATTGAAGAAAAGTCAATTGATTCTGTAAAAAGATTGATAAGCAACAGGCAAAAACTTCTGGGGGATAGTGTATTGATCGTATTCCCAAGTGCATACCTGGCAATGAAAACCTCCGGGTACTATCAGGTTGAAAATAAAAAGCGGGACACAAATACGCTCTATTATGCACCATTCAACCGTTGGGCTTACATCTGCGACAATTTTTGGGGCTACCTGCTCACCGCGCTGGCCATATCGCTGGGCGCACCCTTCTGGTTCGACCTGTTGAATAAGCTGGTAAAGCTAAGGAGTTCGGTGCAGCAAAAGCCGCCGCAACCATCAGCAGGCAATGCTAAAGCCGGGGAAATACCACTGGATCAACGGGTAGGGTGATGAAAGGTATAGTAACGAAATATCTTAACCAAAGGGTACAGCATCCCAGCGTAAATGCGGAGAACCTGAAGTATTACGAACCAGGTGCTGAAATAGAAATCGTAGATATCGTCAATGGCGATACCTACGACGGCAATAAAGTTTGGTATAAGCTGAAAAATGGGAGTTATGTATGGAGCGGGGGTGTGGAGGCAAAACACAACTTGCCTGCAGAGTTATCAGAACCAACTCTTTCGGATTACTGGTTTGAGAAATTGGAAATTGCAAATATCTGGGGGAAGTATAATGAAGAAGGAGACAAGTGTAATATTCTTATTCTGGATACAGGTTTGAATGATTATCTGCCTGCTTTTGAGGATGCGCTGGCCTTTCCATCTGTCAATTTTGTGCCTGGTTCCACCACGACAAAAAGTATAGATAGTGATTGCCATGGAACTCATTGTGCAGGTCTGATCGCCTCAAGGGCCAATGATTACAAGGTAGGCATAGCACCTAAAGCAAAGCTAATTACGGGGAAAATAAGTGAACATGGTTCACTGAAAGGTCCAGATACCCTAAATGCTGCTTTAGAGGAATTCTTGAAGCCAAAGTATGATGACAACATAGATATTATTTCAATAAGCCAAAGTTTGCCATTGTCAGATGATAAATTAAGAAAACTTATTAATGATCATATAAATAAAAAAAGAATTGTTGTTGCGGCCATTGGTAATGACAAGTTTAGAGAGAATCTAAATATAAAAAAATATCCGGGATTTTATGATGAAGTAATCTCAGTAGGTGCTTGTGAAAATGACGATACACTTTCCAACTATACCTGCTACCCTTCATCAGTGGATATATTTTGTTATGGAACCGAAATAAAATCTTATACAAATCAGGAATATCCAATGCCGCTGACAGGAACCAGTCAGGCCACTGCTATTGTAGCAGGTATTTGTGCCTTGGTTATTTCATATATGAAAAAGAGAAATATGTCTTATTCCTGTAAAGACATAAAAGATGTGTTACAAAATACGGCAAACTCACTTAAGAACTTAATCGCTTATAAGCTGATCAGCCCTAAATCAATTTTTGAATTTCTAAGTAATAACCAACCATGAAAGATGTAAAAAAAGTTTCTCAATATATTGCAATCATCGCACTATCTATGATTTTCAACCAATCATATGCCCAGGATCGAATTGCTTATTATGATGCAATTACTCTATCAAAAATCTATAAAAATGATACAACGAAAGGTATTCCTGTCCCCGATACCTGGAAAATTTTGGAATATTATATTAAGAATAAAGAGAAAGCCGATTCTATTATCAGTCAAAACCCTTTTCTGAAAGATTATTTTGATACAGACGGATCCCAAAGTCTTTCTTTAGAAGAGAATGAGGTATTAAAAAAGGGGCTTTCAATATTTGGGAGTACTGTATCCGGCCTCAACGTCACCAATATGGCGACCGGTTTTTCCCAGTTTCTTATTGAAAGGGCCAATGAGGAGGTGAACATTATATTCTTTAACAAATTCAGAAAGTTTTTGGACGAGAACCAGGAGGCTGCCACTTTATTCCCAACCAGTACAAACTTCATTACAAATACAGAACCGTATCAGTATGCCTTATTGCTTCAAACCTTCAAGGAAGCTTTCAGGGAGGATATCACAAACCTGGTCAATAATATCGAGGGTTTATTAGAACTTCCCCGCTACCAGCAATTCGGGCAGGAGCACCCTGAGGCCTATGCCGGCCTGGCGGCAGCTTCGGCCGTAAGTCACCTGGCAAACGGAGGAAATGCAGCTGATGTAATTAAAAAGCTTGGGGAATTCAACCTTGAAAAAATTGAAGTTGAGAAAAAAAACCTTTATTCAGCAATCAAATTGATGTCCCTGTTATCGGAAAGTATAAGAAGCAATGTAGACGGGGAAGCATGGGTACGTGCAGGTGATATCATAAATAATGAGACAACACTGAACATTTTCCTGGGCCTACTGTATCAAAGTGGTGAGGACATTGTATTTAGAACCGAAGAAAATAAATTCAAGTCTTTTCAGGATATTCTAAAGGATGCAAAGAATGCCGGAAAAAGTTGTAAGGATATTATAACCTACTTAAATACACTTGAACAGAAATGGAAGCAGATTCAGTCTTTACAAACAAGTATAAAGGACAAAAAGGACAAAGGTGAAAAGGTTGAATATACCGAGTATTACCATTTTTTTGAAGCAAATATCAATATGATCGAAACCTTGCTGGATGTCAATACGACGTTGACAGGTTTAGGCTTTTCAATGCCAAAAACAGACACAATCCGTGAGGAAACCAAAAAATACCTGACGGTATTGAAAACCGGGAACAAAATTTACAAAAACATCAGTGAAAAAAATTACAGTTCCGCTGTGATGAACTTTGTGATTGTGTATGAAGAAGTGATTGGTAAGAATCTTCAGGAAAGTATAGTTTATAAATGGAAAGATAAAAAAGAATTTTTAACAAAAAATAATCAATTCCAATATAGGGAAAAGATTAAATCTAAAAATCTTAGCAATCAAATTAGTGAAGAAAATTTCAAGACAGTTAAATCAGCCGAATCCTTTGAAGCGCATATGAAAAAAGTGATTGAGGGTTATAAAATCCCGCATAGTTCTAAACAGAAGGACATAAAAGAAAAATATAATTCACTGGAAAGGCAAATTTCAGAAGATGAGTTCAAGGCAATTAAATCAGTAGCGTCCTACAATGACTATAAGCATAAAATTGATAAAAAGAAAAATTTCATAATTCCCAAAACGAATGTCAATGAAGAATACAATAAAACCGCAATCGGTATATCAAAAGCAGATTTTTTAAAGTATGCCACATTTATGGCTGCTATGGTTGAAGCAGAAAGCCCGGAGGCAGCCAAAAACATCATCCGGGCGGCAGCTTTGCCGGCCGGCAGTTCATCCATCAAAAAGAACTCCTATTTTAACATTTCCTTACAATCGTATGCGGGGATTTATAGGGATTCCTGTCCCGCTACTTGGAATTTCTGTGCCGCTACAGAGATTAATAATGCCTGGAATAATAAGTTTGGTGTAATAGCCCCTTTGGGGGTCTCAGTCAACTGGGGTTTGGGAGGAGGATCATTGGGTTTTTTGGGATCATTACTGGATGTAGGCGCTATTGTCGATTATGAGTTTCGATCTGATACAACAAGAACATTTTCCCCCACAGATACTACCACGCAAACAAACACCAGTATCAATTACAAAATCGAATTGGGCCAGCTATTTTCACCGGGATTCTATTTAGTTTATGGTATGCCTAGGAACATCCCTTTAACATTAGGCATCGGAGCCCAACATGGGCCGGGATTGATACAAATAAATGATACCGGTTCAGTAGTTCGTGAACCTGCCTTGCGTTTGAATGTATTTTTAGCATTTGATATTCCCTTAGTTACCATACTGAACAGCCCAAAAAGAAATTATCCGAGAAATAAATAGCCGAAAGGATTCACTTAGGAAAAGCTATCAGCTTTCCCGGGATTCGTCCATTTAAAACAAATCGGAGAGTAGTACAATACCGTATAGCATGTATCCAGGTATTTCCTGATAAAAAAGCCGGGCGTTTTCTGATTTCAAAAAAGGCCCGGCTTTTTCGTTTAATTAAAACCGCGGCGTTCGAGCAGGCCTACATAACTGGGCTTTCGGCCCCGGAAGTTGATGTACATTTCCATGGCATCCATGGTGCCGCCCTTGGATAGGATGTGTTCACGGTATGCATGGGCTGTAGCCTTGTCAAACAGTCCGTTTTCCCTGAAGGCCGAAAAGGCATCGGCATCCATTACCTCCGAGTTTAAATAACTGTAATAACCGGCTGAATACCCGCCGGTGATATGGCGAAAATAGGTGCTCCGATACCTCGGTACAATGGCATCAATCAGGCCGATCTTGTCCATGGCGGCTTTTTCAAAGGCATTGATATCGCCGGTAATGGGCTCGGTAATGGTGTGAAATGCCATGTCGAGGTAGGAAGCTGCCATATACTCCACCGTGCCAAAGCCCTGGTTAAACTTGGACGCATTTTTGATTTTTTCGACCAGCTCGTCCGGCATTACTTCACCGGATTCGTAATGAAACGCATAAAGGGCAAGCATCTCCGGTTCAAATACCCAATTTTCCATCACCTGCGAAGGAAACTCCACAAAGTCGCGCGGGGTAGACGTACCTGAAATAGACGGGTAAGTGCATTCGGACAGCAGGCCATGGATGGCATGGCCAAATTCATGAAACAGCGTCAGAGCCTCGTCCTGCGAGAGCAGCGAGGGCTTGTCGGCCGTGGGCTTGGTGAAATTGCCCACATTCACCACGATCGGAATGATGTTGTTGCCATCCATGTTGCTTTGGTCGCGGAAGGTATTCATCCAGGCACCTCCTCTTTTGCTTGCCCGGTAGTACCAGTCGGACAGGTATACACCGATCAGCTCCCCTTTTTCATTTTTAACGGTATAGGTGCGAACGTCGGGATGGTATTTGGGGATATCCGTCTGCTCCTCAAACGTCATTCCAAACAATTTGCCGGCCAGGGTAAACGTACCGTTGATCACATTGTCCACCTTCAGGTAAGGCCGGATTTCGGCCTCATCGAGGTTGTATTTTTCCATTTTGATTTTTTCGGCATAATACCACCAGTCCCAGGGCCGGATCTCGATATCCAGACCTTCGGCACGAGCCATTTCCTGCATCATGTCGCGTTCTTCCTTTGCCCGCTGGATAGCGGCCGGCCACACTTTATCGAGCAGGTCATAGACTTTATCCGGCGTGTCAAGCATGCGCTCCTGCAGCACATAATCGGCATGGGTGGCATAGCCCAGCAGGTTGGCTTTTTCCAGGCGCAGGTTTACGATCTCACGAAGGATTTCCTTATTGTCCAGTTCATCATTATGGTCGCCCCGCATGATGTAGCCCTTTTTGAGCGTTTCGCGATGGGTGCGGTTGGTGGCATAGGTAATGAACGGAAGGAGGCTGGGTTTGTGTGGTGTAAACAGGTATTTACCTGCATAACCCCGTTCGTTGGCCGCCTCGGCAGCAGCTGTACGGACCGATTGGGGCAATCCCGCCAGGTCTTCTTCTGTT
>JAOUOM010000178.1 GCA_029880385.1 Cyclobacteriaceae bacterium
CGCAGTAATTGTCCCGTTTACAGCAAAATACTCAAAAATAAAATACCCGCCCAGCACAGGGGCGATCGTTGTGCCAAAGGAGTTGAATGCCTGCGCAAGATTGAGACGCGAGGATGCCGTATGAGGATTCCCGATCAGGGTCACCAGTGGATTGGCTGTAATTTGAAGGGCCGTAAGCCCCAGTCCAAGGATAAAAAGTGCAAATAAAAACAGGCCATACATTTTGAGTATGGATGCTGGCACAAACAACAAGCAACCGATTGCCGACAGCAGCAATCCAAAAAGTATCCCCTTTTTGTATCCCACCTGATTAATCGGATCTCCCAAAAAATAGGAATAGAGGAAATAGGCCAGTGAGCCCGTGAAATAGGCGCCAAAAAATGCAAACTGCACGAGCGTGGCCTGAAAAATATTCAGGTCAAAAATGTTTTTGAGGTAGGGTACCAGAATATCATTCAGGCACGTGATAAAGCCCCACATAAAAAACAAAAGGATTAGGACCGCAAGGGGTTTTGAACTGTTGGTTGTCATATTATACATGATCGTAGCATGGGTACCGTCTGCGAATTTACACACAGGCAGGCAGGTATGGGCAAACAAAAACAGGCAAGGCCCTCCCAATCAGAAGAAATCCTCGCCTGTCTGTATTTTTAACTAAAATTTTTTCAGGAAAGCTGTGCGCCTACACGCTCAAGCAAAGCTTTGGTAGCACGAATCCCTTCCGGCTCCGAAAGTGTGCTTCCTTCATATTCGATACCGATAAAACCCGTAAATCCGGCGTCTTTGACCGTTTTGAGCATACGGGTATAATCAGATTTCGTATCGTTTCCTTCGGCATCAAACTCATTGGACTTGGCACTTACACCTTTGGCATAGGGCATTAGTTCCTCCAGTCCCAGGTAACGATCGTATTCATTCACACAGCCATCAGGGCCACGTTCGATACAGAAATTACCAAAATCAGGCAATACACCACAACTTGGGCTATTGACTGCACTGATCACGGAAGTAAGCCATTTGGCATCCGAAGAATAGCCGCCGTGGTTTTCAACAATCACGTTGATTTCATTTTGTTTGCCATATTCAGTCAGACGTCCCAGCCCGTCGATGGCTGCATCACGTACTTCATCCGCAGTACCATTTCCGGCTGCATTTACACGAATAGAATGACAACCTAAAAATTTGGCAGCATTCACCCATTTGTAGTGATTTTCCACGGCTTTGGTACGTGCAGCAGTATCCAGGTCACCGAGGTTTCCTTCCCCATCGCACATGATCAGGACACTTCGCACGCCTTCCCCGTCACACCTGTTTTTCAACTCGGTCAGATAGGCCATATCTTCCGCCTTGTTGTAGTAGAACTGGTTGACATATTCCACGGCAGAAATGCCATACTCTTTACGGGCAATCACCGGAAAATCGAGTGGGTCAATGTCTCCTTGCAGCAAGGCAGAAGCATCTGTATCCATCAGTTTGCGGCGGTCTTCCCATGACAGCTCCATGGACTTCCCAAAAAAGGATTTGTGCAATGACCACTGAGCCAGTGAAATAGTGAAAAACAACGATGCAGCCTCAGCGGATGTACCGGCTTCACTACTTTGTTCCCCAGCTTTGGGGGTACATGCATTCAGAAGCGAACCCGCACTCAAAAAAGCAGGTGCGCCCACCAGGCCCAATCCCAGGTTTTTAATTGTTTTTCGTCTTGAAAAATCCATAATCAATGTGTTTTAAAGGTTGAAATAATGCAGATCGTTGATCGTTAAAAAACGAATTTAGTCCTTGTTTCACAATTTGTTTTTAAGTTTTATATGATTGGCAGAACAAGACGGTCAGGTCCGGCTCACGGGAAGTAACCGCGATTTGTGTGCGAAAGGCCTCCCCCCTTTGCACCATGACCTGCAGCTCATCTGCTTTAGCAGGGCTACTCATTCAAACAATCCGTATCAAACAGTTGCATCGCTGGTTAGTTTATGAGATAGGTCATCACCTTTTTGGAGACATCGCCCGCATTAAATAAACGATTTTTTCATGCAGCACAACGTTAAAACAGCCTTTTTCAGAGCCCTGTACAGGACATTTCTGGCGATTTCCCATAACAGAAAAACAGTAGGTTTTATCCTGTCTGTCTCACTTATACTGCTTTTGGATCTCCTGTTAAATGGGATTTTTCATGCGATAGCTGGTACGCACAGGGCAATCCTTACATTTGATATCGGGTTTGCTCCCGAAATCTGGCTATCGGTACTTACCCTTGTATTGGGAACATTGATCATTGTGATTTCCATCGCATCACAAGATACGCCACGGCTAATCGACCTCTATCTCAACAACTGGCCCAGTATATTTTTTATGTGGTTTATTGCCCTTGGATCCAGCCATGCGGTGTTTTTTGTGTTGTTTGAAAATGTATTTCACCGGCCCTCCAGCGAATTGCTCAATACATTCATCCTCCTCCCCATCGCTTTACTCAGTTCATTGCCCTACATCTTTTTTATCCTCAATTATTCCAAAATCGATCATGTAATTACGGTCATTGACGACCAGCTAAATGAAGAAATTGACCATGCCATTTGGCTTACATCGACACAGTTGCTGCCGGATACCCGGCTGATAATAAAGTCTCACATACATTTACTAGAAAAAGTAAACCAATTAATGGATTTGTTTTCATATGTCGAATACAATGAATCCAAAGAGGCGATCGTAAAAAAATTCAGCAAAACACTCGAACGATACATACATGACAAAAACAAAATTGCCGAGACCTATTTTACAAATTCCGAAGCAATCGCCAGCGACATAAGTTTTGCCAATTACACCCTCTTCCAATTTCAAAAAATGGAAAAAAGACAAAGCTTTTTTGAAGAAAAAATGTTGCGAGTACTTGGGAATTGTTATAATGAATATATCAAACACCAAAATTATGAACTAGCCTCTGACTGTTGTGCCAAAGTAGTTAATCTGGGCAAAATGGCCTACGAACGGGAAAATGAAATCCTGCTGGGCCTGGTCACCACGCGACTCAATACGATTTTTCGATATTCCATCAAAGACAGCATAAAAAACCAATCCACACGAACCATCAACAATTTTATTTTCCAGGCAGGAAAACTTAGTGATACCACTATTTATCACAAAAAAAACAGTGCCTTGCTCCGAATGTTCGAGTTTGTCCTCATTTATGGAAATGAACTTTACCTGCACAGCTTAAAAAATCCCTTCATGAAATTTGCAGTTGCCTATTTGCTGGCTGAATCCAAACGATCTATCATTAAAATAAACGAAGAGGGATGGGAAGATCGGGTACAGGAAAAGTTCATAAAAATAATCCTGCAAATAGACGATCCGGCCCATATAGACTACAACGACCTGAAAGAGGATAAAACCAAAAATGACGAATACCGGATTATTTTATTGGGTTTAGCTCTCTACTATTGCAGTGAAAGAAAATTTGAGCTGGCCTTTATCATCGTGGATGACCTGATCAAAGACCTGGGTACCCTTCCAAAGGAAGAGAAAATGAAAGTTTTTGAACGTTCGTTTGATAAACTTGAAAATACATCCATGAATTTTTGGGAAGATACGGACAGGGGTACTTTTAATATTTTTTTCAGTCATGAAACGGACTTAATACCTCCGTTACTGGATGTCATTGAAGATCGTATGGATTAATTGCACATCTTCAACCATGACTAAGTAACCGATCTCCCAATGATCCCGTATTTTCCCTGTTCATGTCAGGAAATTACATGATTTGATATCTCACAATAACAATCGTTTTCCAAAATGGTTTTCATAGGCAACAGAGCCAAGTGAACAAAAAGCATATGATCAATCGCTTAGTAGATAAACGGGTCTCTCCCATTGCAAAAGAGGATAATGAAAGGTATTTACGGGCAAAAGTTCTTGGTAAATTCATTTTATTATGTCTGACTGCAGCCATTTTCTTCGCAGGAATATATGTGAGCATCGGCCTGATGTTTTCCTTTTATACGGTCAGTGTCTCAATTCTTCTGTTCGGACTTTTTTTTTATTATCTAAAATACATTCAAAACACCACTCTTCTTGTACGATTGGTCGTAAGTACCTGTCTGCTTATAATTTTATCCCTCACGATCGACACGGGTGGTCGGGACTCTGTCATTGTTCCACTTTTCGCAATTGTTCCGGTTATTAGTATGCTTTATGGCACCAGAAAAGACGCTCTCTTTTTCGTCATTCTGATTTCCCTGCTGTTGGCCATAATTTATCTCTTACCGCTCGCTGGAATAAACTTTTCCAATAATATAAGCAATGAGTACCAGCATGCCCATGACTTACTTTTTAAGGTATTCGCCAGTATATTCATCATCCTCATCTTTTTTGCTTTTGAATCAGAATTCAAAACAGCCCACGAAGAAGTAATGAGTCTGAACAAACAGTTTAGGAAATCCGAAATACGCCTGCAGGAAATGGCCGAACAGGCTATAAATTTCAGTGAATACCTGGCCGAAACAGAAGAGGAATTAAAGAAAAGTCTGGAAGAAGAAAAAGCCTCCAAAAAAATGCTACAGGAGGCCCAGTCAAAACTGGTACAGAGTGAAAAGATGGCTTCCGTTGGGCAGTTGACTGCCGGAATTGCGCACGAAATCAATAATCCAGTCAATTTTATTCAAACAGGAATTATCGGATTGGAGGAAAACCTCAATGATATTTTGGCTTATGATCAGGTAAAAACCCAGCTCTTCGAAAAAATAAAAGACTCATTGGATAAAGGAGAACTGACAGATCCTAATGGATTGATAGACAAAGCAATGAACTACCTTGACAACTACAGGGATCATGTGCAATATGATGATGTTCTGGCAGAAGTTGAAAACCTGATGAAATCTATAAAAAACGGAGCCAACCGAACGGCAGAAATTGTACTTGGCCTCCGTACGTTTTCGCGCTTGGATGAAAACTCGTATAAAAAGATCAATTTGAGTGAAAACCTGGATGCCACCCTCGTTCTACTTCAAAACAAGTACAAAAACAGGGTCAAAATCGTAAAAATATACCAGGGAGTACCCCAGGTAGAATGCATGCCGGGAAAACTAAATCAAGTTTTTATGAACTTGATAGTAAATGGACTTCAGGCTATTCAGGAGAATGGGGTTCTTACTATTGGTGTTTCATTTCACGAAGAAAATGAAAAAGTAAGAGTATCAATAGGTGATACAGGAACAGGTATTCCAAAAGAAATACAGGATAAAATCTTTGATCCATTTTTTACAACAAAAGATGTAGGTGAAGGAACAGGACTTGGTTTGGCTATCACCAAAGGGATCATAGAAGAACATCACGCTGTATTGTCTTTCGAAACCGAAGCAGGAAAAGGAACTACTTTTTATATCGATTTACCAATTGTTCAACCCAATAAAACGGAAAAAGCCTATGCTTGACTTAGATGAAAAATTCAATGTACAAAAACCTTCAATCCTATACGTAGATGATGAACGTGACAACCTGACCACATTCAAGTCCGTTTTTCGCAGACATTACGATGTTTTCCTGGCAGCATCGGGACCGGAAGGCATTGAGATAATGAAAAATAACAAAATTGACCTGGTGATAACAGATCAGCGAATG